>WFUQ01000110.1 GCA_015484935.1 Gammaproteobacteria bacterium | reverse complement strand
GAGTAACTTCCTGCAGAGAGTGACACCATGAATCAGGGCGAATCCTCTTTCGATCTTGCCCGGGTGCGCAGTTCATTCGATCGGGCGGCATCGACCTATGAACAGGCGGCGGTGTTGCAGAACGAGATCGCCCGCAGGCTGGTCGAAGCGCTGGACCTGGTGAAACTCGATGCACGTCGTATTTTGGATGCCGGTTGCGGTACCGGTGAATCTTATCGCCCGTTACAGAAAAGATACCCGAAAGCCGGCATCGTGGCACTGGATATCGCCGAGGCCATGTTGTTGCAGACACGAGCCAAAGGCAGTCTGTTCAACAAGCCGGACTGTGTGTGTGCGCAACTGGAACGATTGCCCTTTGCCGATGACAGTTTCGATCTGGTGTTTTCCAATCTCGCCATCCAGTGGTGCAGTCATCTGCCCGATGCGCTGGCTGAGATGCATCGAGTACTCAAGCCGGGGGGCTTGGTGATGTTCACCAGTTTCGGTCCGGACACGTTAAAAGAGCTGCGTACCAGTTGGCAGTCGGTGGACGATGCGGTGCATGTGAACAGCTTCATCGATATGCATGATGTCGGCGATATGTTGCTGGCGGCGGGCTTTTCCGACCCGGTGATGCAGGCCGAGCAGATGGTGGTGAATTACGACAGCGCTACATTGCTGATGCAGGACCTGCGTGATATCGGTGCCAATGTTACCGCCGAAGGTCATCAACAGGGACTGGTGACACCGGCAAAACTGGCGCGAGTGATAAAGAGCTATGAACAGTTCCGAACCGATGATGGTCTGCCAGCCAGCTATGAGGTGGTCTATGGTCATGCATGGAAACCCGACCGCAGTATCGCGCAGAATCCGCAGACCATACCGGTCGATTTCAGTCGATGACGTTGTACGATTTGAGTCAGTTCACAGTCCATAGAAACCTTGCTTGATTAAAATGCAGAATCGTTGCACATCGCCATGATGTGCTGTTAACTAGCTGCGAGCGTATGACGATAACCGACGTGCTTGCGCGTCATAGAAAAACCGAGATGATTCTTGTACAGGAGTGGTCAGGTACCGTATCGACGAATGATGAAAACACTGAAAGCGATCTTGATGAGTTTGATGCTGGCCAGCTACGCCGGTTTTGCGCAGGCGGATAGTTGTGATTTTCTGCCGCCTGCACCACAACCGTCATGGACATTTGATTCGCCTGCGATCAAGGGTTTCTATGTTGGTGTCGGGCTGGCCGAAGAAGATGATGACGGTGCGGATAGTCAGATCGAGAAGGCGAGACAACAGGCGGTGGCAGACCTGGCTAGCAGCATCGAAGTATCGGTGCGTAGTCGTCTGAGCATCGATATACGTGAACGACGTTCGGGAGGGGATGCCGACGTCGATAAAGAATTACAACAACTCACCGAAACCATCACTGATACCTCACTGAACGATGTGCAGGTCGATGCCACCTGGCTGGATCGTCGCAGATGTATCGTCTGGGTGCGGGTGAAGATCGCGCGTGACATCATCGAAGCCAAACAGAAGCGCGAACTGCAGACTCGCAAGCTGGCGTTGCTGGACGAGTATTACGATAAAGCGCGTGACAAGGATGCGACTGCGACTGCCAGAAACGATGCGCTCGATCAGGCGACCATCATCTTCAACGAGATCGATTTCAGTGTGCTGAAAGGGGTGACCAGCAAAGCCTACTATCAGAAGCTATTGAGCAATCTGGGCTCGACGGTTCGCCGGTCGGCGAGTGCCAAGAAGCAGGCCGAAGCCTTGCGCGCCAAAGCGGAAAAACTGTTGCAGCAGGCTAACCGTGCAGGTGATGCCAATACCCGCAAGAAGAAAACTGCCGAAGCGGTGCTGACCCTGAAACAGATCATCGCGGATAACCCCATCGGTTCCAGCGATACCAGTTTCGATGCGGAATCGGCCGCGTTCAAGATAGCCGAAGTCGAACAGGCACGTAACAACCGATGCGAAGCCCAATTCCAATACGAGATCGTACGTGACCGGACACGTTCACAGGAATGGAAAGACCGGGCTGCCCAACAGGCACAGGCCTTGCGTTGTAACCGCAAGAACAAAAAAGACCGGCTCTGGCGAAAAGCATTCGATGGTGTCGCCACCACATACATGTGTGCCTCGGATGTCGATGGCGTACGTGATGACTGGGGTAAGCCCTGTGAGAATGTGCAGGGTTTCCTCAGTGGTTATGGCGCACTCGAAGCGGAGTACCCCGACATGACCGCAGACCAACTGGTGCAGTTCGCCTATAAACTCGACAAGAGCAAGTCGGCGGCAAAACGACTGGCGGACAACGGTCGGGTCATCATCTTCGTCGCCAAAGGTAAACTGAAATCACGCGCTAACAGTAAGAATAAACTGGGTGATGATCATCAGTTCAGTGGTCGTATCTACAGCTATCTGATCAATGACGGCAAGCTGGAATTCAAAGACAAGTACACCGGCACCGGCGGCTGGAATCCGGTTTCGGGTGATATGGCGATCGAAGTGCTGGGGCTGAATGTCGCCAAACGCTGGAAACAACAGTACCTGAAACATATCCGAAATTGATGTTATGACTTTTATATCCTGTGACAGAAAAAACCGGATGAGATCACTTTTTGTCGTGTCGATGTTGTTTGTGCAATTTCTGCCGGTGGCCGATGCCTTTCAGATAGGTGGTCGTGAAGTCAATTTTGAACAGGTGGCCGTGCTGGTCTACGGCAATACACCCGAAGCGAAAAACATGAAACGCGCGGCCCAGTCCCGTCTGGAAAATATCCTGCTGGACAACGGCATCACTGTACTCGATCAGCGTAAGGCCGATGAACTCAAGAATGTCTGGAAACGACTGGAAGACCCGGGCTACTTCGTCACCGCGGAAGATTTTGTCGCCAATGCAGGCGGTTATGAGATCGACGGTATCATCCGCCTCTATCTGAATGCCGATGCCACGACCACGCTGGCGAACTATCACAGTGCGACCGCGCAGGCGGATATCCGCTTCGTCGATCAACAGGCCAATGTCGAGTCTCATACGACTGTTCCTATGGGTGTGCCGGGCAAGCCGCCGTCTGATGGTCTCACCCGCAACGCGGCACTGGTCAATGCAGTGCAACGTGCAGTCGATGAAGCAGCCGAGAAGACCGGACTGGAGATAATCGATTATGCCAGACCGCGGACGCTCAACTTTGCGCTGACCGGCCCGGTCGAGATGCCATTGAAACCGATCGCACCACAGAAGACACTGGACAAGTCTTTCGACGCATACGCATCGCTGGTCAACAAGACCTGGACACGCGAAGAAGTTTCGACCCGCTGCAAAGCACCTTCGGGCGAACTGGCTGCGGTGGGCGGGTATATCCGTGAGACTTCGGGTGGCATGCGACGCAGTTATTCATCGGTGATACATCTGGTCGATCTGGATGATAAAAAGGAGACAGGTCGTTTCGATAGCACCACGAAGAAGAAAAAAGGCGTACGTGGCAAAGTGAAACTGCTGGATTGCATGTTCATCAAAAACTGGCGTTATCTGACCGCAGTGACCGGGCTGGAACTGTTTTTATGGGACACCGAGCGCGGTACACAGATGTCATCGATAAGGCTGGATAAAGGTTTGAGTGATGCGGTGCTGGCCTACACCGAGTACAACGGTAAAGGGTTTGTATCGGTGGTGTCAGATGATGTTGCGGTCCACTAT
>WFUQ01000109.1 GCA_015484935.1 Gammaproteobacteria bacterium | reverse complement strand
GACTTAAATCAGCCAATCTCACACACACGGTCTGACTTCGCGAAAGCCGCGTATTTTCCCTTAATTAGCGTGATTGGGCAAGTTAGTCGTGATAGATAGGGCCCGGCGAACATAAAACCTTGCGCCGCTTCAGTGACCGCATGCGAGACAAGTGAGCCTCAGATCAGGATTTCCATTTTATCGAACAACCCATACTCGGTATCTGGTCTTCAGGGCCCTTGCCGGTCTCAGCGACCTGCCTCATCGCCTCAAACAGGTCACGGCGCACATCCTCAGCCGCCGTCTGCTTGCGGCTGGCATCGAGTCGACCACGATACTGCAATTGAAGATCACGATTATAACCAAAAAAATCCGGTGTACAGACCGCGCCATAGGCTCTGGCGACCTGCTGCGTCTCATCCATCAGATAGGGAAACGGGAACTGGAACTGCCCGGCGATGAGCCGCATATTTTCGAATGAATCTTCCTCATACTCATCGGGATCATTCGACATGATGGCGACACTGTTGATGCCATACTGCTGTAGTTCGAGTGTGTCACGCACGATACGCTGGCGGATGGATTTCACATAGGGGCAATGATTGCAGATGAACATCACCAGCAGGCCGTTCTCACCGGCACATTCCCGCAAGCTCCACGTCTTGCCATCCACACCGGGCAAGGAAAAATCTATCGCATCCAGTCCAAAATCACATACCGGCGTTTCGAGGCTAACCATCTGTTATTCCTTCTAAAATTATCTTTGAATTGACGAAACTACTTGAACGGAAAAAAATCCATCGGCCGCGACATCTGCTGCATCTCGCTGTTCATGCGCCGCATACTGCCTGTCATGTCGTACACCGAAGAACTCATGCCGCCGACCTTATCATCCATGGTCTCGAGGTTGCCGGACATCGCTGCCACATCCGAGCGCATCTTTTTCAGATCCACCACCATGGAATGCATATCGGAAGACATGCGATAGGTGCTCTGACTCAAGCCACCCATGGTCTGATTCATTTCGGGCAATACGTGGACCGACTGGTTCATGGTACTCAAAGTGGCATCCATATTCGCCAGTCTCTTTGAGACCAGGTTGAAATTTTTATCCATGTTCTGCATGTAACCGGACATCGCTACCATATTCTCCGTCATACGACCGAAATCACCTGCCATAGTGGTGATCAGATAGGTCATCACTGCCCCCAGAATGAACACGCTGAGCATACCCATGCGGATTATCTGGGTGGTACGTTTGCCGATTTTGATACTCATTTCGCGCGAATATTCCATCGAAGTGAGGAAATCCTTCATCGTCGATGACACGATATCGCACATCTCGTCTGTCGATTTATCTGTCGCCATAATCTGTCTCGATTTCTCCCCTGACCGGGGCAATATTCGTCAAACCCGCATGATACCTATCTCAGGCGATGAATAACATATGTTTTCAGCTAAATCAGGCACATCCAAGCAAAAAAACCAGCCTCAACCTAGCGATTATCGTGCCACTTATTTTATTGCCGACAGGGTATTTTTTATGCATTTTTATGGTCATAGAATGCACAGATTGTTAAAATAGCGGATTACGCCTGCCATAAAGTCGGTATGGTCAGGCTGGAATTTTGAGGAATTTATGAGCGATACTACACCAAACCCCGTTACGCAGACCCTTGAACAGCGGCAGGAGCAGCAATCCCAGCTGAAAATACTCATTGCCAAGGGCAAGGAGCAAGGCTACCTGACTTATGCCGAGGTGAATGACCATCTGCCCGAAGGTATCGTCGACCCTACTCAGGTCGAAGACATCATCAACACGATCAACGATATGGGTATCCCGGTCAGTGAGAAACCGCCCGAAGCTGAATCCATCGTCTTGACCGACAATCAGGTAAACGACACCGACGATGATACCACTGAAGAGGCTGTAGCTGCACTCGCCTCTATCGAAACTGAGCTGGGCCGTACGACTGACCCGGTCCGCATGTACATGCGAGAGATGGGCAGCGTCGAACTGCTGACCCGCGAAGGTGAGATCGCTATCGCCAAACGTATCGAAGAAGGTCTGAAGCAGGTACTGCACGCACTCTCTACAAACCCGCACACTGTCGGTCGCGTGCTGATGGCCTACGAAAAAGTCGAAGCCGGTGAAGGTCGCCTGAGCGATCTGGTCGCCGACTTTCACAAGAGCGATGAAGAACTCGACCGTCTGGCCGCAGAAGCGTTACAGCGCGCCGCCAAAGAAGCTGAACTGGCCGCAGCAGGCAAACCCAGCGAGAAAGAAGACATCGTCGATCCCGGTATCGATCCTGATAAAGTCAAAAAGCTGTTCACCAAGATCAAACGCGCACATACACGCGTGCTGAATGCCATCAAGAAAGACGAAGGCAAAGAAGCCATCGACAAGGCTCGCGCGTCCATGTCGTCGGCTTTCCTCGGTTTCAAATACCCGCCCAATGTGTTGGTCAAACTGACACTGGATCTGCACGCCACCATCGATCGCGTCAGACGACTGGAAAGACATATCCTCGATCTTGCTGTCAACCGCGCGCACATGCCACGCAAGATCATGATCACCACTTTTCCGGATAATGAGACCAACATCGACTGGATAGACCAGTACACAGAAGGTCATG
>WFUQ01000108.1 GCA_015484935.1 Gammaproteobacteria bacterium | reverse complement strand
GCTCTATCTCCTGAGACAGCGCAGGAGGTGTCGTACCCATATCGACCAGGATGGTCTCAGCCCCCAGCGCGTCCATCAGGCCATCAGCACCGAAATAGATCGCCTCGACTTCATCCGGTGAGCCCACCATGGTGAAGATTACATCCGAGATAGCAGCCAACTGTGCCGGTGAATCACTCCAGACCGCGCCCTGCTGCACGACCTGAGCGGCTTTCTCTCGTGTGCGGCTGTGCACCGCCAGCGGGTAAGCTGCCGCCATCAGATGCGCGCACAATGGCTCGCCCATCACGCCGGTACCTATCCAGCCAAGCTTTGTGTTGTGATCGAGTTTCATATCCCCCGGCTCATATCGAATAGTTATTTCTCTGCGATGATGGCATTATGCGTTCCCCATGTAAGACTCACAAGCAAGAATACGGGATATGAATACTTTAGAAGCGTTGATTTTTGATGTGGATGGCACTCTCGCCGACACCGAACGGGACGGCCACCGGGTCGCCTTCAATGCCGCCTTCGATGAATTCGGTGTCAACTGGCACTGGAGCGAAGAAGTGTACGGTGAGCTGCTCGCGGTCACCGGCGGCAAGGAACGCATGCGTTTCTATTACGATAACTATGATGAAGCTGATGAGATATTCGATGATTTCAAATTACGTATCGATGAGATCATCACCGAACTGCACAAGGCGAAAACCGTACATTACACCGAGCTGTTATCGACCGGTGCCATCCCCTTGCGCACTGGCGTGGAACGGCTGCTGAACGAAGCGCGTGAACACGGCCTGCGTCTGGCTATCGCGACCACCACCACACCCGAGAATGTCACCAGTCTGCTGGAGCATACGCTGGGTAAGGAATCTATCGAGTGGTTCGAAGTCATCGCTGCCGGTGACATCGTACCGGCAAAAAAACCGGCACCGGATATCTATGACTACGCATTGAAGCAGATGCAGCTCGATGCGAACCAGTGTCTCGCTTTCGAAGACTCCAGTAACGGTATCCTGTCATCACGCGGTGCAGACCTCGCTACCATCATCACGGTCAACGGTTATACCACCGACCATGATTTCGACGATGCTGCGCTGGTGCTGGATCACATGGGTGATGAAAATCAGGCATGCAAAGTGCTGGCAGGTCAGATGGATAACGACCAGCTCAATGTCGACACGCTGTTTGAGATACACCGCAACAGTATCGGCTAAGCGGCCGACACGATGTTCGCAGATGCGATTTTCTATTATCTGATAACCGGTGCGTTCGCCGGTTTTTCCGCGGGTCTGCTGGGTGTCGGTGGCGGACTGATCATCGTACCGGTATTGTATTTTGTGTTCGCCGCGCAAGGTATCGAACAGGCACACCTGATGCACATGGCGCTGGCGACATCGCTGGCGACCATCGTGTTCACCTCCATCTCATCGACGCTGGCACATCACAAGAAACAGGCGGTGTTGTGGCCGCTGGTATGGTTGATCGCACCCGGTATCGTACTCGGTGCCTGGGCAGGTGGCATGGTGGCCGCCGACCTCGATAGCGATATCCTCAAACCGGTGTTCGGTGTGTTCGAACTTATCATCGCCGTCTATCTGCTGACCAAAGCCACACCCAGGCAACACCATACCCTCATCAACAAAGTCACTGCCGGCATCGGCGGTATAACCATCGGATTCATCTCTGCCATCGTCGGTATCGGTGGTGGCAGCATGACCGTGCCTTTTCTGCACTGGCACAACATCGCCATGCGTAACGCTGTCGCGACATCAGCGGCCTGTGGTCTACCCATCGCCATCACTGCGACTGCCGCTTTCATCTACGCAGGCTGGCAGGTCGAGATCATCTCCGGACCAGCTCTGGGTTTCGTTCACCTGACCGCTTTTGCGCTGATCGTGATAACCAGTTTCAGTTTCGCGCCACTGGGCGCAAAGGTGGCACACGCGATACCGGAGCCGGTATTGAAAACCGGCTTCGGTCTGTTTCTGCTATTACTCAGTGGCAAGATGCTGTTCGGTTGAACAGCGGACGGGTCTAACAATCAGTTATGACTGTGTGTCTCATCATCATGTGACTTGCGGTAGAACATGAACAGGATAAAACCGATTATCGAAATCGTCGTGAACACGGTGAGCAGACTCAACACACCGACCCAGTTACCGAATAACAAATCCATCCACAGTTCCATGATTCACCTCGACTTAATGCTTTCTGTACAAGTTACGGTTGAGTCTAGCGCGAGGTATATCTGCACCCCATGACCTGTATCAAATTTTCAGTCGATGCGGCTGTGAGGTCAGTCTACTTCCAGTGATTGATGGAATTGGCGTAATACCGCAGCACGTCGGTCGCTCCGGGTGCGATACGATAGAGGTTGTCTTCCAGCTCCAGGAACCCCCTGCCCTGCAACATGTCCAGTGCAGCGGTGAGGACGCGCTCACAGGCCGCTTCGCTGATATCGATGGGAGCACCGGCTGCGTTCAGTTGTTTTATCCGTTCCACTGCCTGCGTTTTCAACTCCAGTTCGCTGCTGCAGTCTGATGCCTGTGACAACACCACTTCCGACATCAAGGCGACCGGCAATATCGGGATGACGTGTTTGATAGATGACATCAGTTCATCTGCCAGCCCGGCAATACATTTTATGCGCTCGTCCTTCTGCATCGCGCTCAGATCTTTATCGACCGCGTTGCAGAACTGTTCTGCATAGACCGGTTTACCGAAGTTGACGCTGGCATAACCGAACCTGCGCCAACGTTGTTTGCGCTGCATGAACAATGTTTTGGTGATGAAATGTATGGTGGTTCTGATGACGAACCAGCTGCTGCGTCGCTCTGCTTCCGGATCGAGACGACGCACCAGACTCTTGTCTTCGACCACGCGGTCGTAATTGATGCCGACCGGCACGAATACCACGTTACGATCTATGCCCGGATGATAATCGCGCATCATGTAATCCAGAAAACCCAGCCTGGGTTCGCGTATCTCACCATCACGTGTCAGACCGCCTTCGAGAAAAACCGCCTGACACACACCGGCGCGTGTCGCCAGGTTGACATACCGCTCCAGCACTTTCCGATACAGTGCGTTTCTGGAATTACGGCGCACGAAGAATGCACCCATGGATTTGATCAGTGACTGTAACGGCCAGATACGCGCCCACTCTCCGACCGCATAGGACAAGGCAGTACGTTCCGCCACCAGGAACGAGACCAGTACATAATCCATATTACTGCGGTGGTTCATCACGAATACCACACTGGCATCGGCCGGGATCTGTTTTAACTGATCGTCGTCATAATAGTTCACGCGGATGCGATACATCAACCGGGCGATCTTCTTCGCCAGCCAGTAACCGAAACGGAAGTAGACATAGGCATTGAAAGTCGGTGCGATCTCGTTGGCATATTTCAGCGCTTTTGCCTGCACCACTTCGGAGGGCATATTATGTTCCTGCGCATAATCACGGATAGCTGCCACGACTTTGTCATCGAACACCAGTTGATCTATCAGCGCCTGTTTGCGGGTGAGCTGAAACGGTCTGATCTCGATATCGAGTCGGGTATTGATCTCTTCGATGACACGGTTGACCCGCCGTTTCAGATACCAGCGCATACCCGGCAGCAGGATACGGTCCAGCACCATCACTGCCGCGAATATCACCAGCAGCAGGAACAACCATATCGGTATCTGGATAACACTGTCCATAGACGACCATTATGCGCCTACATCGCGTAGCGATTCAAATTGGACTGACAAGCAGCGTGTGACACGGTAACATCCCCGCACTATCTGATAACGGGATGACACGAGTAACTGATATGGCTAAATATGATGTGTACGGTATGGGCAATGCGCTGGTCGATATGGAGTTCGAAGTCGATGATGGCTTCCTGGATCTGATGCGCATAGACAAGGGTGTCATGACACTGGTCGATGAAGAAGAGCAACACCGTCTGCTCACCCATCTGGATGCATTCGAAGGTAAAAAAGCCAGCGGTGGTTCTGCCGCCAATACCCTGATCGCATTGAGTGCGCTGGGTGGTTCTGCCTATTACTCCTGCAAGGTCTCGGATGATGAGCTTGGCAACTTCTATCTCAACGACCTGATCACAGCCGGTGTCGATAGCAACCTCAACGGCAAACACCCTGACGGGGTGACCGGTAAATGTCTGGTCATGGTGACACCCGATGCCGAGCGCACCATGCACACCTTCCTCGGTATCTCGTCTGAACTATCAGTCGCCGAGATCAATAAGGAAGCCATCGCCAACGCCAGCCTGTGTTATATGGAAGGGTATCTGGTGACCTCCCCTTCTGCGAAGGAAGCGAATATCGAAGCCGGCAGGATCGCACGTGAGCATGGTGTGAAAACCTCGCTGACTTTCTCTGACCCGGCCATCGTCGAGTTTTTCGGTGATGCACTCACCGAGACCATCGGTGACGGTATCGATATCCTGTTCTGTAACGAACACGAAGCGATGGCGTACACCGGGAAAGACAACATCGACGATGCGATAGCGGTCATCAAGACATTCAGCAAAGAGTTCGCGATCACCATGGGTGCACAGGGTGCATTGGTCTATGATGGCAACACCCTGTTCGAAGTGGCTGCCCATGAGACCACCGCTGTCGACACTAACGGTGCAGGTGATAACTTCGCCGGTGCGTTTCTATACGGGCTCACTCACGGTATGGATCATCATCAAGCCGGTGACCTCGCCAGTAAAGTTTCGGCGAAAGTCGTCAGTCAGTTCGGTCCGAGGCTCACAGTCGAAGCCTATCAGCAACTGAAATAGAAGGTTCACCGTCCCGGTTTTGCAGGGGACAATAACTGATCGAAACGTAATCGCTCACGTCCGTCGAACATACGTTTCGAGATGAGATGTAATACGGTGATGACACCGAAGCCGGTGCCAGCGGTGACAAGGAACATGATCAGTATCTGGTATTTCACTGCCTCGACCGGCGCACTGCCAGCGAGGATCTGACCGGTCATCATACCGGGCAGACTGACTATCCCTGCCGCGGCCATGGCATTGATGATCGGGATCATACCGGCACGCATACTCTCCCTGCGTATCTCGCTTATCGCTTCGATGCCGGTCTGCCCCAGCATGAGACGCTGTTCGATCACCAGCCGTTGTTGCCAGGCTGTCTGCACCAGTCTGTCCATACCCAGTGCGATACCGTTCATGGTGTTACCCAGCAACATGCCGAGCAGCGG
>WFUQ01000107.1 GCA_015484935.1 Gammaproteobacteria bacterium | reverse complement strand
TTCATCTGCGGACTGATAGACCAATCTCTATCCACTTAGCACAGTACAAGATTAAGGCGAAACGTCCAACATCCTGTCCAGTGCCAGCTTCGCCTGTGTCGCAGTCGCACCCGGCACTGTCACCTGATTGACCACATGCCCCTCGACCAGATTTTCCAGCACCCATGCCAGATGCTGGGGATCGATGCGGAACATGGTCGAGCACATGCACACACTGGGCGACATGAAATGCACGTTTTTGCCTTCGTGTTTGAACTGCTCGTGCAAGCGGTTGACCAGATTCAGCTCGGTGGCGACCAGCCAGCGACTACCGGCATCGGCATCAGCTATAGTCTTGATGATGTATTCGGTGGAGCCGACATAATCCGATTTCTGGCAGACTTCGAACGGGCTCTCGGGGTGTGAGATGACCTGGGTCTCCGGGTATTTTTCCTTGAAATTATCGATCTGTTCCGGCTGGAACATCTGATGCACCGAACAGAAACCTTTCCACAGGATGATCTTCGCCTGCCGGATCTGCTCGGTGGTCAAACCGCCCTGTGGCTGGTCGAAATCCCATACCACCATCTCGTCCAGATCAAGCCCCATGGTATAACCGGTATTACGCCCCAGATGCTGGTCGGGGAAAAACAGGACTTTTTCGCGTTGTTCGAAACACCAGTCGAGCACATGCCGGGCATTGGTCGAAGTACAGACGATGCCACCATGTTCACCGCAGAATCCTTTCAGGTCGGCGGCTGAATTGATGTAGGTGACCGGGGTGATGCTCTCGTCCGGGTCGAGCACCTGCGACAGCTCCTGCCAGGCACGTTCGACATTCTGCAGGTTCGCCATATCCGCCATCGAACAACCGGCAGACAGATCGGGCAGGATAGCGACCTGTTCGGGGCGCGACAGGATGTCCGCCACCTCGGCCATGAAATGCACACCGCAGAAGACGATGTACTCCGCTTTGGAATCGGCAGCTTCGCGCGACAGTTTTAATGAATCACCGGAAAAATCGGTATGTTGAAACACTTCATCGCGCTGATAATGGTGCCCGAGGATGACCACGCGCTCACCCAGCTGTTCACGCGCACGACGGATACGGGCATCACATTCGCTGTCATCCAGCAGGGTGTAGGGTTGTACGGCTACGGCACTCATCGGAGGTACTTTATCATCATGTGTACGGGCGTATTTCTACAATAATGGTATTGATTAATGTTGCAATGGCCTTGCGCAAGCCAAGTTGATAGTGACATGGTTCAGAATCAAGGGACGAGAATAACCTTTGCCGCAAAAAACGCGAAACACGCAAAATAATGCCTGGTTTTTTCGTTGTCTTTTTCCTGTTTGATACTGTTGCGTTCTTCCGCCTTACTTGTCGTCTTACTCGCGGCTTAAAAATTACTGTTTTTCCTCGGTTTTACGCAACCGCAGGTTCAACTCGCGCAACTGCGGGGTCGAGACCGGCGCCGGTGCCGAGGTCAACGGGCAAGCGGCAGACTGGGTTTTCGGGAATGCCATCACATCGCGGATAGACGTCGCACCTGACATCAGCATCACCAGACGATCCAGACCAAACGCCAGACCGGCATGTGGCGGACAACCGTATTTCAGTGCGGTCAGCAGGAAACCGAATTTGTCTTCTGCTTCCTGATCGCTGATACCGAGCAATTCGAACACGGCATTCTGCATCGCAGAATCGTGGATACGTGCCGAGCCACCACCGACTTCGGTACCGTTGAGCACCATGTCGTAAGCACGTGACAGCACTGTGCCGGGGTCGGTTTTCAGTGCCGCCGGATCATCCACTGAAGGTGCGGTAAACGGGTGATGCAATGAAGTCCATTCACCACTGCTGTTCTTCTCGAACATGGGGAAATCGACTACCCAGAGCGGCTGCCACTCATCTGCGACCATGCCTCGGTCTTCACCCAGTTTGACGCGTAGAGCACCGATAGACTCGTTGACCACATGGGCATCACCGGCACCGAAGAACAGGATATCACCAGACTCACAGCCCGTCTTTTCCAGTATCGAGCTCAGCACTTCATCGGGCAGGAACTTGACGATAGGCGACTGTAGACCATCACGACCACCAGCGACATCGTTGACTTTGATCCACGCCAGACCTTTGGCACCGTAACGCCCGACATACTCGGTGTAACCGTCTATCTCTTTGCGTGACAGCTCAGCACCCTGCGGTAATCGCAATACCACGATACGCCCTTCCGGGTCGTTCGCCGGACCAGAGAATACCTTGAATTCGACATCTTTCATCACATCGGCCAGATCGACCAGTTCCAGCGGTATACGCAGGTCCGGTTTATCGGAACCAAAACGCAACATCGCTTCAGCATAATCCATGCGCGGGAACGGATTCGGTAACTCGACATCCAGCACCTGCTTGAACATACCACGGATCATATCTTCCATCAGCTGCATCACGCCTTCTTCGCTGAGGAAGGAAGTCTCGATATCGAGCTGGGTAAATTCAGGCTGGCGGTCGGCGCGCAGATCCTCATCGCGGAAACAACGTACGATCTGATAATAGCGATCCATGCCTGACATCATCAGCAGTTGTTTGAACAGCTGCGGTGACTGCGGCAAGGCGAAGAAACTGCCCTGATGGGTACGGCTGGGCACCAGATAATCACGCGCACCTTCGGGGGTGGCTTTGGTCAGCATCGGAGTTTCGATATCCCAGAAACCTTCACCGTCAAGAAACTCGCGCATGTAATGGGTGACCTTATTGCGCAGACGCATACGTTGTTGCATCTCGTCACGACGCAGGTCGATATAACGGTATTGCAATCGCAGATCATCATGCACACCGGCATCATCCAGCTGGAAAGGCGGGGTGTCAGCACGGTTCAGGATCACCATCTCGTGCGCCAGCACTTCTATTTTGCCGGTCGCCAGTTTGTCGTTGATGGCGGCTTCGTCACGCAGACGCACCAGACCTTTCACCTGTAGTACGAATTCGTTACGCACATGCTCGGCCTCGGCAAACATCTCCGCCCGATCCGGATCGAATACGATCTGCACCAGTCCTTCGCGATCACGCAGATCGACGAAGATAACGCCACCGTGGTCGCGACGACGGTTCGCCCAGCCGCAAAGGGTCACTTCCTGATCGGTCAGTGATTCGGTGACGTGTCCGCAATAATGGCTGCGCATGGTGTTGGTTCCTGTTATCTAAATTTCAATCGGGTTTAAAAAGTGCGTGGATGTTATCGCCTGCGCACCGCATAATCAATTTTATAATCAATTACTTGCTGACTTTTTTACTGGTCGTGCTACTGCCTTTTTTGGTTTTAGCGGCAGAATCGGTCTTGCTACTGCTGCCTGATTTCGGTTTGTCATCCGATGCGGCGACATTTTTCTTGTTGCCCGACTTGAAATCAGTCTCGTACCAGCCACCGCCTTTGAGGCGAAATGCTGCGGCCGAGACCAGTTTCTGCATCTCTGGTTTGCCACATTCCGGGCAGTCTTTCAGCGGTTCATCGCTGATTTTCTGGATGATTTCCTCGCGGAAGCCGCAAGCACCACATTCATATTCGTAGATCGGCATAACGGTTAAAAATGTTCTGTGAAATCAAATGGGTGGGCATTATAACCGCGCTGCGCATCGTGTTCCATAACCCTCATGGTATGCTTCGCGCCATGAACCAGCAGAACAGAACCATCCTGATCACCGGCTGCTCCAGTGGCATCGGTCTGTGTGTAGCACAGGGACTACAACGACGCGGCTACCGGGTATTCGCCACTGCCCGAAAACCGGAAGATGTGTCCAGACTGAGCGAACTCGGACTGGAGAGCCTGCAACTGGACCTGTGTGATTCAGACTCGATCACCCGATGCGTCGATGAGGTGCTATCACGTTGTGACGGCAAGCTGTATGCCCTGTTCAACAACGGTGCCTACGGCCTGCCGGGCGCGGTCGAGGATCTGAGCCGCGACGCCTTGCGCGCTCAGTTCGAGACCAATTTCTTCGGTTGGGCCGAACTGACCAACCGCATCATCCCGGTGATGCGTGCCCAGGGCGAAGGCCGCATCATCCAGAACAGCTCCATTCTGGGCTTCATCGCCCTGCCGTTCCGTGGCGCCTATAACGCCAGCAAATTTGCCATCGAAGGCCTGAGTGACACCCTGCGTCTGGAACTCAGAGGCAGCAATATCTTCATCTCACTGATCGAACCCGGCCCCATCCTGAGCCGTTTCAGGCATAACGCCCTGCTGGCACTGGAGAAGGATATCGATGTAGAAAAC
>WFUQ01000106.1 GCA_015484935.1 Gammaproteobacteria bacterium | reverse complement strand
CCCAGTTTCATATTGGGGATGCCGTACATCAACAGACCACCGATACGATCATCTCGTTCATAGACGGTGACGTTATGACCGGCTTTGTTCAACTGCGCAGCCGCTGCCAGTCCGGCAGGACCGGAACCGACAACGGCGACCGTTTTACCGCTACGGTATTCAGGTATCTCGGCCTTGATCCAGCCTTCTGCAAAACCACGATCGACGATAGCATGTTCGATATTCTTGATCGTAACCGCAGGGTTGGTGATACCCAATACACATGAACCTTCACAAGGTGCAGGACAGACACGGCCGGTAAATTCCGGGAAGTTGTTGGTCTTGTGCAGACGATCCAGCGCCTCCTGCCAGCGATCGGTATACACCAGATGATTCCATTCGGGGATGAGGTTGTTCACCGGACAGCCATTGGCCGACATACAGAATGGCACACCGCAATCCATACAACGCGCACCTTGCACATGCAGACGCTGCTCATCATGACTGCCGGTAAATATCTCACCATAGTCAGTCAGACGCACCGTCACTTCACGATACGATTCGGTTTCACGCTTGTATTCTTTAAACCCGGTTGGTTTACCCATAACTTATATTCTGTTCGTTTGATTTATTAATAAGCAGCTATACATGCCACTTGCTACTTAGCGCAGAACGCCAGCCTTTTCGGTTCAGGCAGCGTCCCGCTTCTTCATCTCTTCGAGTACGCGCTTGTAGTCCACCGGCATCACCTTGATGAACTGTGACAGCGACTGCTGCCAGTTATCCAGTATGCCTTTGGCGACAGCCGAACCCGTGTATTGCAGATGGTTTTCTATCAACTGCTTCAACTCAGCGATATCTTCATCCGCCTCCATCGCTTCCAGCTCGACCATGCCAGGGTTGCACTGGCGACTGAAGTTGCCCTTGCTGTCCCAGATATAAGCCACACCCCCACTCATTCCCGCAGCGAAGTTACGACCGGTCTCACCCAGCACCACAACACGACCACCGGTCATGTATTCACAACCGTGGTCACCGACACCTTCGACGACTGCACTGGCGCCACTGTTGCGCACACAGAAACGTTCCGCTGCGATACCGCGGAAATAAGCTTCACCACTGGTGGCACCATACAGGCAGACATTGCCGACCAGGATGTTCTCTTCTGCCACGAAGCTGCTTTCAGCAGGCGGGTATACGATGATACGACCACCGGACAGACCCTTGCCTGCATAGTCATTGGCATCACCTTCGACCTCGATGGTGACACCTTCATATAACCATGCACCCAGACTCTGACCAGCTGAACCGTTCAATTTAATATGTACGGTATCATCCGGTAACGGTTTGCCCTGTCGTGCTTTCGCCAGCTCGTGCGACAACATGGTACCGACGACGCGGTTGATGTTGAGTACCGGCATCTCCAGTGACACTTTTTCACCTTTTTCAATCGCCGCTTTCGCCAGATGGATGATCTCGTTATCCAGCGCTTTATCCAGACCATGATCCTGTTTGCTGTTGTTGTACACACAGACATCAGGATGCGGTTTCTGTGCGGGGGTCAACACTGCACTCAGATCGATGCCTTTGACTTTCCAGTGATCGACTGCGACATCGGTCTCCAGCACATCGACACGACCGATCATATCCTGCACACTGCGGAAGCCCAGCTCCGCCATGATCTCGCGTAACTCTTCCGCCACCATGAACAGATAGTTCACTACGTGTTCCGGCTTGCCGTTAAATTTCTTGCGCAGCTCGGGATCCTGTGTCGCGATACCGACCGGACAGGTATTGAGATGACACTTGCGCATCATGATGCAACCCAGCGTGATCAGTGGCGCAGTCGAGAAACCAAATTCTTCTGCGCCCAGGATAGCCGCGATGGCGACATCACGACCGGTCTTCAACTGCCCGTCGGTCTGTACCACCACGCGTGAACGCAGGTCGTTCATCACCAGTGTCTGATGGGTTTCTGCCACCCCTAATTCCCATGGCAAACCGGCATGTTTGACTGATGTCAGCGGCGATGCACCGGTGCCACCATCGTGCCCGGCGATGACGATGTGATCAGAGAACGCCTTGGCGACACCGGCGGCGATAGTACCGACACCGATTTCGGAGACCAGCTTCACACTGATACGGGCAGACGGGTTCGAATTCTTCAGGTCATGTATCAACTGCGCCAGATCTTCGATCGAGTAGATATCATGATGCGGTGGTGGACTGATCAGTCCTACGCCCGGAGTCGAGTGCCGGATACGTGCGATGTTGACATCGACCTTACCGCCAGGCAACTCACCACCCTCACCCGGTTTCGCACCCTGTGAGACTTTGATCTGTAATTCATCCGCATTGGTCAAATACCAGTTGGTGACACCGAAACGACCGGATGCGACCTGTTTGATAGCAGACCGTTTGGAATCACCGTTCTCCATCGGCGTGAAGCGTTCGGCATCTTCACCGCCTTCACCGGTATTGGATTTACCACCCATGCGATTCATGGCGATAGCCAGTGACTCGTGACTCTCTGCCGAGATCGAACCGAAACTCATGGCACCGGTCGCGAATCGTTTGACGATCTCTTTGGCCGGCTCGACATCTTTCAGCAGGATGGGCCCTCTGTTGACGTTCTTCTTGAAAGTCAGAAGACCACGCAGTGTCGCGCCGCGTGTCGCATGTTCATCAGAATGTCTGGCGAATTCTTTATACGCTTCGCGGCTGTTGGTCCGCGCTGCCTGTTGCAGATTGGCGATGGTATCCGGATTCCACATATGTAACTCACCACCGGAACGCCAGTGATAATCACCGGGGTTCGGCAACACCGGCAGACGCACGACATCACGCTGCGGATAACCCAGCTCGTGACGGCGCAACGATTCTTCCGCCAGCACATCCAGCCCGACACCTTTGATACGACTCGCGGTGCCACAGAAGCAGCGTTCGATGACATCTTCACCCAGACCCACCGCTTCGAATATCTGCGCACCTTTATAGGATTGCAGAGTCGAGATACCGATCTTCGCCATGACCTTGAGCATGCCCTTGGCCACACCTTTACGATAGTCGGCGACGATAGTGTCATCGTCATAGTCTTTATGACTGAGATAACCATCGCGTTCCGCCTGAAATAATGCCTCGAACGCCAGATAGGGATTGATCGCATCCACACCGAAACCGACCAGCAGACAATGCTGATGCACTTCGCGTGCCTCACCGGTTTCGACCACGATACCGATGCGGGTACGCAACTGATTCTTCACCAGATGATGATGCACGGCACCGGTCGCCAGCAGTGTACTCACCGGCACGCGCTCTTCGCCGATGTTACGGTCAGACAATACCAGCAGACTGTAACCGTCTTCGATAGCCTGTTCTGCCTGCTGACATATCTCATCGAGACAATCTGCATGGCCTTTTGCACCGGCCGCTCTATCGAAAGTGATGTCGATAGTCATGGTGCGCCAGCCACGATGGTTGAGATGTTTCAGCGCAGCCAGTTCTTCATTGGTGAGGATGGGGTGCGGCACCCGTAGACGGTGCGCATGTTGCTCGCTGGTATCGAGCAGATTGCCTTCCGGACCGATATAACATTCCAGTGACATCACCACTTCTTCACGGATGGAATCGATAGCCGGGTTGGTCACCTGTGCGAACAACTGTTTGAAATAGTCATAGATCATACGCGGACGATCTGACAGACATGCCAGCGCAGAATCGTTACCCATGGAACCGACCGGATCGCGTAACTCGCGTACCAGTGGCAACAACATGAACTGCATGGTCTCGGTGGTGAAACCGAACGCCTGCATGCGCTCCAGCAATGTTTCGGGATTAAAGCCGTGCGGCTCTTTGTTAGGCGACAGTTCCGATAACTGTATCTCCTGATTCTTCAACCACTCGCCATAAGGGCGCTTGCTGGCAAATTCGGCCTTCAGTTCTTCATCCGGAATCAGGCGACCCTGTTCGAAATCGATCAGGAACATCTTGCCCGGTTGCAGACGACCCTTGAATTTCACATTGGCCGGATCGACCTCAAGCACACCGACTTCCGAAGCCATGATGACGCGGTCATCATGTGTCACATAATAACGACTCGGGCGCAGACCGTTACGGTCCAGTGTCGCACCGATATATTTACCATCAGTGAAGGCGATCGATGCAGGGCCATCCCACGGTTCCATCAGGGCAGAGTTATAGCGATAGAAATCTTTTTTATTGTCATCCATGTTTTCATCTGACTGCCAGGCTTCCGGCACCATCAACATGATGGCTTCCTGCAGACTGCGACCCGACATCAGCATGAATTCGAGTACGTTATCGAAGGTACCGGAATCCGAACATTCCGGTTCGACCACAGGGAACAGCTTGCTGATGTCATCACCGAACTTGTCGCTTGCCACTACACCCTGACGTGCAGTCATCCAGTTCTTGTTACCCAACAGTGTATTGATCTCACCGTTGTGACTCATGAAACGGTTCGGCTGTGCGCGATCCCATGACGGGAACGTGTTGGTCGAGAAGCGTGAATGCACCATCGCCAGATGTGCGGTGTAATCATCGTCTACCAGATCTTGATAGAAGGCGCGTACCTGCAACGCGGTCAGCATGCCTTTGTAGATCATCACCTTGGTCGAAAGTGAACAGACATAAAACATCTTCGCCTGTTTGATCGATGTATTGGCGCGGATCGCATGTGTACTGCGCTTGCGGATCATGTACAACTGCCGCTCGAAATCATCGCCACTGACACCGTCTGCCGCGATGAACAACTGTTCCATGTGCGGCTGGGAGATACGTGCGGTCGGACCGACATCGGCACCGTCAGTATCCACCGGCAACACACGCCAGCCCAGCAGCTTCTGACCCTGTTCGGCGATGAGCGCTTCGACGATCTCACGGCATTTTGCCTGTTCTTTCTCGCCCTGCGGCAGGAATACATTGCCCGCAGCGTATTGACCGGCTTCCGGCAACTCGACGCCCAGATCGGCTTTGGCGACTTTGCGGAAGAACGCGTCTGGCAGGCTGGTCAGGATACCCGCACCGTCACCGGTGGTCGGCTCACAGCCACAACCACCGCGATGCACCATGCGCTGCAGGATATGGTCGGCATCTTTCACGATCTGATGGCTGGCCTCACCCTTGATATGGGCGACAAAACCGACACCACAGCTGTCTTTTTCCAGTCGAGGGTCATACAGACCGTGTTTTTCCGGCAGGCCAGTACGGATCTGCGATGCGAGATTGGATTCTTCGATGTTGCTCATATACGACTCAAACGTGTCCAAACAATCGCCATATGCGGTTGTTTTTATTAATAATTTTAACTGGATACCGGTGTTAACAGGTATAACCTTGCCGCTACGATTAAACCCTGTTTGACCAACTACAATATCCTGCGCGGATACCGGTACAAAATGCGGACAAGGCTGACCATTTTAGCTAACTACGGCTCCAAAGAAAAGCATCGACAGTCGACGGCAAGCCCTGACCGATAGCTATATTCAGGCACTTATCTGCTGTAGATAGGCTTCCAGAAAAGCCTGTGCACTGCGCTCTGCCGACCCGGCTTGCTGCCGTGTCTGCTGACGCAGCTGCGGCACACTGATACCTTCGGTCTGCTCGATCTCACCGATATGGCCGATGAACCATCGCTCCATGCCAGCCCGGGTCGCTTCCAGATGAAACTGCAGGCCGATGACCCGGTCACCCAGCTGAAACGCCTGATTCTCCGCATGCTGTGTCGATGCCAGCAATCGGGCATCGGTCGGCAGGTCGAACGTCTCTCCATGCCAGTGCAGCACCATATTGTTGTTCTGCATGATGGCTGACAGAGCCGAATCCTCGCCCTGCGGCGACAACTCGATCGGTGCCCAGCCGATCTCTTTCTGGTGGCCGGCATACACATCACAGCCCATGGCTCTGGCGATCAGCTGCGCTCCCAGGCAGATTCCCAGTGTCGGCTTGTCCAGCCTGACCCGCTGTGCCAACAGCGCGATCTCGTCGCTCAGAAACGGGAAATCGGCTTCATCGTTGGCACTGATCGGTCCTCCCAGCACGATCAGCAGATCATCACTATCCGCCTCCAGGCGTGTCAGGTCATCGACCCCGGCTTCCAGATAATTCACCCCATAATGCTGTTGTTCGAATACCCGGGCGAAGCTGCCCAGATCTTCGAAAGCCAGATGCCTGATCACATTTACCTGTTTCATCACTCTCCCGTACAAAAAAGTCACAATCCAAGCCGCTATTTTACTGCTCTTGAATCAGTGCTCGCGTACAATAACACCTCTTTAGCCAAACGAACATTATGCAAAGCCTACACACCAGCCACATCAAGAGCCTGCCGTTAATACACAAGGGCAAGGTACGTGACATCTATGATATCGATGACAGACATATGCTCATCGTCACCACCGACCGTATCTCGGCGTTCGATGTCATCATGCCCACCCCTATATCGGGCAAAGGCCGGATCCTGAACGATGTGACGAATTTCTGGCTGGATAAACTGGCGCACATCCTGCCCAATCAGAAGAGCCAGCTGAGCTTGAACGAGGTCCTGCCGGACGAGAAGGAACGCGCAGAAGTCGCCAACCATGCCATGGTAGTGCGCAAGCTCAAGGCACTGCCGGTGGAGGCGATCGTGCGTGGCTATCTGATCGGCTCCGGCTGGAAAGACTATCAGACGAACGGTAGCGTATGCGGAATCACGCTACCTGTCGGGCTAAAACAGGCAGATCGACTGCCGCAAGCTATCTACACCCCGTCCACCAAGGCTTCTGTGGGCGCACACGATGAAAACATTAACTATACTCAAACCGAAGAATTGCTCGGTGAAGAACTGGCGGCAAAGATCCGCGATACCAGCCTTAAGCTGTATCAGGAAGCTGCCGACTATGCTCTAGAGAGAGGCATCATCATCGCTGACACCAAGTTCGAGTTCGGTCTCGATGAGGACGGCGAGCTGACCTTGATCGATGAAGTGCTGACCCCCGACTCTTCGCGCTTCTGGCCGGTAGACGATTACCAGCCGGGTTGCAGCCCTGTCAGTTTCGACAAACAGTTCGTGCGTGATTATCTGGAAACGCTGGACTGGGACAAGACTGCACCAGGCCCTGAGCTGCCTGATGAAATTGTGAAAAAAACCGCTGAAAAATATGAACAGGCGAAACAGCTACTCTTGCAACCGGGTTAGCCGCTCCGTCTCACATAACATTCTGGAGAGATGATGCAAGGCGTTTTTATCACAGGCACGAACACCAACGTTGGCAAAACCTATATCGGGGTAGCGCTGGCAAAAGCTCTACGCAAACAGAACATAAACGTCATCCCACGCAAACCGATCGAATCAGGTTGCGAATCAGTCGATGGCGAACTGGTGCCCAAAGATGCACACGCCTTGATGGAGGCAGCCCAGTATCAGGGCACGCTTTCAGAAGTCTGTCCTTATCGTTTCGAACCTCCTATCTCGCCGGTACGCGCTGCGCATCTGGCACAGAAAGTCCTCACCACTGAACAACTGGTCAGTAACTGTCTGGAAGGGAGTGAAGACGGGTTCACACTCATCGAAGGTGCCGGTGGTTTCTATTCGCCGCTCTCGGAAGACGGGCTGAATGCCGATCTGGCGATGGCACTACAACTGCCGGTATTGCTGGTCGCAGAAGATGCGCTGGGTGTATTGAATCAGGTGTTGTTGAACACAGAGGCGATCAAGGTTCGCGGACTGTATCTTGCCGGTGTCATACTCAACCAGATGACAGACGATCATGATACCCGTATGGATAACGCTGCCGACCTGCGCAACCATCTCGACTGCCCGGTGTTTTCGGTCACCTATAGCGACGATACCAGTACCGTATTACCCACTGAACTGATCGAACGCATACTCACGCAACACGACAGACGTCGTGTTACGCGACTGGCGATCTAGCAAAAACCGGGAACGATCAAGAGACCGATATCAGCTCGACTTTGAATATCAGTGTCGCATCGGGTGGTATCACGCCACCGGCACCACTCGCACCATAGCCCATACCCGGTGGAATCGTCAGCTTGCGCGCACCGCCGACTTTCATCCCGGCCACACCCTGATCCCAACCCTGTATCACCTGACCGGCACCCAGTTTGAAACTGAAGGTGTCGTTACGGTCATGACTGGAATCGAATTTGGTACCATCGGTCAACCAGCCTGTGTAATGTACTTCGACGGTCTGACCGGCGACTGCTTCTTCGCCGTCACCGACGATCTGATCTTCTATCTCTAAATCTGACATGACTACTCCCATGCGTCTTGAATATACAATTGAACATCGTCATTCCGATCCGGATTCAAACGAGCGATAGAAAGCAGAATCGAAACAACAAAAAAGGGGCTTTTCAGCCCCTTTTTCTTACCAACACTTCCGTGGATTATGCAGCGTATTTCTGCGACATCACATCCAGTGACAGAGGTGTGATCTTGGATGCATTACCTGCAGAACCAAATGCCTCGTATCGAGCCTTGCAGATATCCTTCATCGCTTCAGTAGACGCTTTCAGGAATTTGCGTGGATCGAAGTTTGATGGATTTTCCTGCAGGTGTTTGCGGATAGCACCGGTAGAAGCCATACGCAGGTCGGTATCGATGTTGACCTTGCGTACACCATTCTTGATACCCTCCAGAATCTCTTCAACTGGCACACCGTAGGTCTGACCCATATCACCACCATGTGTG
>WFUQ01000105.1 GCA_015484935.1 Gammaproteobacteria bacterium | reverse complement strand
GGCAACGCTATCTGAACAAGGGTATCGAACTGGGTAATCATTACCGCTTGCTCACTGGTGACGATGCCGCATGGTATGAAAAAGCGATGCAACTCAAGTCTAAAGGCACACTGAAAACCATCTCGCTACTGGCGGCGCTGGCATTGCAGACCGAAAACGAGCAGCATCGGAAAGTGACACATGCTGAGCTGGTGTCGCTGTTGAGCAAGAAAAAGAACAGTCTGGACCTGATAAGCCAGTTATATGTGTATTCAAAATCGATCCAGTCCTTGCAGTGGTTACCGGTAGCGACCCGGGTCGCACTGATCGATCATGCGCTGGACAGAAAAAATATCACACTGGCAGCCCGGTTGATGCAGAGTATCAAGACCGTGCCGGAGAAGCAGGATGCCTTCCTGTGGCATCTGCGTAAAGCCCGGGTATTGATACTGGAGGGAGAGTATCAGCAGGGAGAAGCGACACTGGATAAACTCTTTGCCCGTCTGCCTGAACTGTCACCGGACAAGATCGATCATATCCTGCAGGTATTGTTCGATCTGCAATCCGTCCAACGGCACAAGGCAGCGCTGCGTCTGTTTAGCCGTCTGCAACAACAATCGCTGGATTTCAAAGTGCAGCGGGAACTGTTTTACTGGATGGCCGAGTCCAGTTATGCGCTCGATCAATATGCCAATGCCGCGCTGTTATATCTGAAGTCCGCGCAGACCGAAGCGGGACATATGAACGACCAGTGGGGCTTGTCCTCCAGACTCAAGGCGGCAGAGTCGCTGGTGAAAGCCGCCCTGTATGATGATGCAAACACCGTCTATAAAAAACTGCTGAAACAGACGCGCAATGAAGCGCGTAGAGCCATGATAGAACAGGAGATGCAGCAGATATATCTATTGAAAAATGCGCATCGTGTTAATGTGGATGCACACGATGCGACAGTGAGGCCATGATGGATTATTCGTTCACGACAAAGACACCCTTCGCCAACTTCGGTGTGCGCATGCAAGATGACATGGTTGTCGCGCTGCACTATGTCGATGACAAACTGTCGATTGCACCGTCTAACCCGATTGATAAAACCATCGCGAAACAGATCCAGGCTTACAGTCATAATTCCGCCGCGCCACTGAACCTGCCGATCAGACTGGAAGGCACACCGTTCCAGCAGAAGGTCTGGCGTGCACTACAGAAGATTCCGGTTGGTAAAGTACTTACCTATGGTGCACTCGCAGAACGATTGTCTACTTCGGCCCGTGCTGTCGGCAACGCCTGTCGTCGCAATCCGGTATTACTGGTCGTGCCCTGTCATCGCGTGGTCGCAGTCAGCGGTATCGGTGGTTTTGCCGGGCAGACCGGCGGCAAGTGGGTGCAGATGAAAAGACGACTGCTTGCTCATGAAGGCATCCGTTACCGCTAACCATGTCGCAGGTGTCACCGAAACTGGTCGCACATCGCGGCTATCCAGATCGTTATCCTGAAAACACGCTCACTGGTTTTCAAGCTGCGATCGATGCCGGTGCCAGATACATCGAATTCGATGTGCAGATGACAGCTGACCAGCAGTTCGTGGTGATCCATGATGATGACCTGCGACGTACGGCCGGTATCGCACTGTCTGTATTCGATGCTGATCTGGCGACACTGCAGACGATCAGCGTACATGAACCGGACAGGTTCGCTGATAAGTACGAACCGTGCTTCATCGCATCGTTAGGCGCGGTGATGGAACAGATTCAACAATATGATGAGGTTACAGCCTTCGTCGAACTGAAGCAGGAGAGCATAGACAGATGGGGATTGCCTGAAGTGGTGTCTGCTTTGCTGGATGTAATACAGACCTACGCGCGACAGTGCGTACTCATCAGTTATAACCATGAAGCGCTGGCGTATGCGCGGCAACAGAGCGACATCCGAACCGGGTGGGTATTACAACGCTACGATGCATCACACAGAGCGATCGCCGAGCGCTTGCAGGCAGATTATCTGATATGCAACCAAAGCAAGGTAGCGGACGAACAACAGCTCTGGCCCGACCTCGGAAGCTGGATGTTATACGGTGTCGAAACACCTGAACTGGTTTCAACCTGGACACAACGAGGCGTAGCTTATCTGGAGACTGACTGCATCGGGCAGTTACTCGAAACATGACGAGCGATAGTACCGCCGACAAGACCTGGGACGTGATCGTCATCGGAGCAGGCATCCATGGTGCTGGTGTCGCACAGGCAGCTGCGGCTGAAGGCTATCGGGTGTTGTTGCTGGAACAGTATGCCCAACCAGCTCAGGCGACATCCAGCCGATCATCCAAGTTGATACACGGTGGTCTGCGCTACCTGGAGACCGCGCAGATAGCGCTGGTGAGAGAATGTCTGCGCGAGCGGGCTATCCTGTTGCGTATCGCGCCGCATCTGGTCAGTCTGAAAGACTTTCATATTCCGGTCTATCGAAACAGTAGCCGCCAGCCGTGGAAGATAAGGCTGGGTCTGATGTTGTATTCCCTGTTCAGCCTTCGAGGTTTCAGCCGTCTGCGCAAGCAGCGATGGCGCGACCTCGATGGTCTGCTTACCGATGATCTCAGAGCGGTGTTCAGTTACAAAGATGCACAGACCGACGATGCGAAACTGACGCAGGCAGTGATATGTTCAGCTGAGGCACTGGGTGCAGAGATCCGTTATCACAGTACAGTCATCTCGGCAGAGACAGACGCACCAGGCGAGGTGACAGTGCACTGCGAGCAACAGGAGCACACAGTCAGCTATCGTGCGCGGCTGATAATCAATGCCACTGGCCCGTGGGTAGCCGACATGCACCAACGACTGACGGCCACTGCCCGTTCGGCGCAGCAAGTCCCTGCCATCAGTCTGGTGCAGGGTGCGCATATCGTGCTGCCGTTTGACGTATCCCGACCCTATTATCTGGAAGCGCCGCAGGACAGGCGAGCGGTGTTCGTGCTGCCATGGCAACAGCAGACCATGGTGGGGACGACCGAGACTGTATTCACGGGCAACCCTGCCGAGGTGGCCGCAACACCCGGGGAGATACAGTATCTTCTCGATGTGCACAATCACTACTTCGGCCGGGGGGTGACGGTGGAATCGGTGGTTGAGCATTTTGCCGGTCTGAGAGTGTTGCCCGATGGTAGTGGTTCGGCATTCAGTAAACCACGCGATACCTTGTTTGTGCGTGATGATGCCGCTCACCCGAAGGTGATCAGTATCGTGGGAGGTAAATTAACCGCCTACCGGGCAACAGCAGAGAAACTGCTCAGGAGTGTAAAGCCGTCTTTGCCGACGAGGCAGAAGATAGCGGATACCCGCACACTGCTGTTACCGTGATGACCAGCATCACAGCAGACTTTGCCTGATCTGGCGGCTCGAAAAATCACCGATATGACAAAGACTTAGCGAACTCAAGGTCGGAAAACCTCGAAATTCTCACTGATATCGCCTTTTTCGCTTGAAATTTATCTCGCAGTCCTCATATAGATAGCCATCTTTTTTACCTAATCACCAAGCAAGGCGGAGTAAGACTCGATGAGCGTAGAAGCTGCTAAAGAAACCATGGAATT
>WFUQ01000104.1 GCA_015484935.1 Gammaproteobacteria bacterium | reverse complement strand
CTGCTGCCTGATCGGGAAAGCCCAGATGCAGACGCATCAGAAAACGGTCGAGTTGTGATTCCGGTAAGGCATAGGTACCGATGTGATGTTCCGGGTTCTGCGTCGCGATCACGAAAAAAGGATCCGGCAATCGATGGGTTTCGCCTTCGACTGATACCTGGTGTTCTTCCATCGCTTCCAGCAAGGCACTCTGTGTCTTCGGTGTCGCACGATTGACTTCATCTGCCAATACACAGTGTGTGAACACCGGCCCCTGATGGAACTGAAAACGGTTCTTGTGCTGATCGTATATCGCCACCCCCAGCACATCGGCCGGTAACAGATCAGAAGTGAATTGTATGCGCTGAAAATCCAGCCCCATGACCTGCGCGATGGCATGCGCCAGTGTGGTCTTGCCCACACCCGGCAGATCTTCGATCAACAGATGGCCGCGTGCGACCAGACAGGTCAGCGCCAGTCGTATCTGTTCCGGTTTACCGAGGATGATCTGACCGATATTATCGGCAGCACGTTCCAGCAGCGAGGTCGCTGCTTTTTGAATTTTCGCATCAGGTGCATTCATCAGTTCAAACCGTTGTCAGCAGATCAGGAATCAATACAGTTTGTAGTCCTTATCCACTGAAAATTCCGCATTTGCGCGGATTGGATAACACCGTCGCTGCGAGACTCAGTCACCAAATTTCACACCGATGATGATACCGATACTGCTGCCATCGATATCGACACTGCTGCCGACGACATTGTAATTGATCGATGTATACCGGAATGCAAGATAGCCTTTCTCGTTCAATGGATAGTCCAGCTGCACGATAAAACCGGTGGCATCATCAAAATCCGCGTTGACCGCAGCTGCGACACCATCCCCCTCCAGTGTCGGCCCCAGATGTTGTGTCACACCGACACCCAGACTGATACTCTCGCCCACATAGAACGCCAGCAGTTCTGCCGGTACACGGATGAATGTGATATCGCCGTTGCTGGCAGAGATGAAATCCATCTTCAGTCCGATGGAGGCTTTCATGAGGATGGACTCGGTGAGATAACCTTCCAGCCCCAGCGCCCCGGAGAGCAACTGCCCGGCCTTGACCTCGTCACTGCCACCCCCGACTATAGTTGCACCGGCGATCGTATCACCACCGATATGCAGACCCAGCTGACCGAACAAGCGTGCCGAAGAAGGTGTGACAACACCGATGAGAATAACAGCTAGTAACACTCTAAACATTCGCATAACCGCTCCCTGAGTTATCGTTGTCGACATGAGCGATATTGCAGCAATTCAGCGGCAGACGCAAAAGTAGCTGCCAGTCCACCCGGAACGCTGTTTCCGTCAGACTAGAACTTGTCTGTCACCGCCCCTTCTGACGCTGAACTCACCAGTTTGGCGTACTTCGCCAGTATGCCACGGGTTTCTTTCGGTGCTTCTGCCTGCCATTTCGCAAGACGGGCATCGAGTTCGTCCTGCGGGATGCCGAGCGTGATCTGTTTCGATTCAGCATCGATGGTGATGCTGTCACCGGTTTCGATGACGGCGATAGGGCCACCGACAGCCGCTTCCGGGGTGACATGCCCGACCACGAAACCGTGGCTGCCGCCGGAGAAACGCCCGTCGGTTATCAACGCCACCTCTTTGCCCATGCCTTTACCCATGATGGCACCGGTGGGACTCAACATCTCGCGCATACCGGGACCACCTATCGGCCCTTCGTGACGGATGACGATGACATCATCTTTCACCACGGTACCATCGAGGATGGCTTGCAGGGATTCTTCTTCCGATTCGAACACACGCGCATTACCGGTGAAGCGCAGCCCTTCCTTGCCGGATATCTTGGCGACCGCACCGGTCGGTGCGAGGTTGCCGTATAACACGACCAGATGGCTGTCTTTCTTGATCGGGTTATCCAATGAACGCACGATATCCTGACCGTCAGGATAGGGTTCGACATCGGCCAGATTCTCCGCCATGGTCTTGCCGGTGACCGTCATACAATCCCCATGTAACAGACCGGCATCGAGCAGGGTTTTCATCAACGGCTGGATGCCACCGATGGCGATCATCTCGGACATCAGATATTTACCACTGGGTTTCACATCGGCCAGCACCGGCACATTGGCACCGATGCGGGTGAAGTCATCCAGTTCCAGCTCCACACCCGCAGTATGTGCCATCGCCAGCAGATGCAGTACCGCATTGGTCGAACCACCGATAGCGATGACCACGGTGATGGCATTCTCGAATGCCTTGCGGGTCATGATGTCTCTGGGTTTGATATCAGCTTCGAGTAATTTCAGCACCGCTTCACCGGCGAGGTGACAGTCATTTTTCTTGTGTTCCGAGATCGCTTCCTGTGCCGAACTGTTAGGCAGACTCATGCCCAGTGCTTCGATTGCCGATGCCATGGTATTGGCGGTGTACATACCGCCACAGGAACCCGGACCGGGAATAGCGGTGTGTTCGACTTCACTCAATTCTTCATCGCTGATGCTACCGTTGGCATGACCACCCACCGCTTCGAAAACCGAGACGATGTCGCGTCTCTTCGCACCCGGTTTGATGGTACCGCCATAGACGAATACCGAAGGCCGGTTCAATCGCGCCAGCGCCATGACACAACCCGGCATGTTCTTGTCACAGCCGCCTATGGCGACGATGCCGTCAAAGCCCTGTGCGCCGACGACGGTTTCGATGGAATCCGCGATGACTTCACGCGAGACCAGTGAGTAGCGCATACCCGGTGTCCCCATGGAGATGCCATCGGACACGGTGATGGTATTGAAGATGACACTCTTGCCACCGGCCGCATCCACACCTTCGGCTGCGTCATCAGCCAGTTTGTTGATGTGCATATTGCAGGGTGTGACCATGCTCCAGGTAGATGCGATACCGACCTGTGGTTTTTTGAAATCGGCATCTTCGAAACCGACTGCATGTAACATGGCCCGGCTGGGTGCCTGTGCCACACCATCGACGATGATGGAAGAAAAATGTCGTTTATCATTTGCCATGAGAATGCCTGCCCGGTTTCAACGTGTTCTATATATAGTGTATGGAGTTTACCAGCTCGGGCGATATCACCGTATGATGATGCCGCGCTGTATTACCAGAGGTGTGTATATTACAATCTAGTCACCCGTTCAGGAATGATAAACGTGAAAAAAACAGATAATAAGACAGAAAATAATCAACAGCTGCACGTTGACTGGTTCAGAAAATCGGCACCTTATATCCACGCTCACCGTGGACGCACATTCGTCATCCTGTTCGGTGGTGAGGCGGTGGAGAACGAAGGCTTCGCCCATCTCATCCACGACATCGCCCTGCTCAACAGTCTGGGGGTCAAACTGGTGATCCTGCACGGTGCCCGCCCGCAGATCGAAAATCAGCTCAAGACACTGTCTATCGAATCGGATTTCGTCGCCGGTGCACGTATCACCACCACCGAAGCCATGCCCGGTGTCGAACAGGCGGTCGGTCAGGTGCGCATGCGTATCGAAGCCCAGCTGTCGATGGGGCTCGCCAATACACCGATGGCAGGTGCTTCACTGGATGTAGTCTCGGGTAATTTCATCACGGCACAACCTTATGGCATCCGTGACGGGGTCGATTACTGTCAGACCGGGAATGTGCGCAATGTGAACGCCGATGCGATCAAGAGCCAGTTACAACAGAACAAGCTGGTACTGATCTCACCGGTCGGTTATTCACCCACGGGTGAAACCTTCAACCTGCGCGCCGAAGATGTCGCCACCGAAGTCGCGGTCGCACTCAAAGCCGACAAACTGATCTTCATCATGGAGAACAATGGCGTGCTGGACAAGGATGGCAAGCTGTTACAGCAACTCAATCTGCCACAGGCAGAACAGTGGCAGAGTCATCATGGCGATGACAGCAAGCGCTGTCAGGAGACCCAGTTGCATCTGGATAACGCCGCACAGGCGTGCCGCGGCGGTGTCATCCGCGCCCATCTCATCAGCCGCAACACCGATGGCTGTCTGCTGCTGGAGCTTTACACCCGCGATGGTGTCGGCACACTGGTGACGGCGGATAACTACGAAGGTCTGCGTCATGCCACCATCGACGACATCGGCGGCATCATCGAACTGATCACACCGCTGGAGGAAGACGGCATCCTGGTGAAACGTTCGCGCGAACAACTGGAACTGGATATCACCAACTTCACCGTGATCGAACGTGACGGTATGATCATCGCCTGTGCTGCACTGTTCCTGTT
>WFUQ01000103.1 GCA_015484935.1 Gammaproteobacteria bacterium | reverse complement strand
GAAGCGACCCGCACCATCAAACAGACATTGCCGCATGCCATGGTGTCAGGCGGAGTGTCCAACGTTTCGTTCTCATTCAGGGGTAACAACCCGGTACGCGAAGCCATCCATTCGGTATTTCTGTATCACGCGATCAAGGCTGGTATGGACATGGGTATCGTCAATGCCGGCCAGTTGGCGGTATATGATGATCTGCCGGAAGCGTTACGTGAAGCGGTGGAAGATGTCATCCAGAATCGACGTGATGATGCGACCGACCGACTGCTGGATATCGCGCCCAACTTCGTCGGTGATGGTGTCGCGGCAGACAGCGGCAAGGATATGGCATGGCGAGAACTATCGGTGAAAGAGCGTCTGTCACACGCTCTGGTAAAAGGTATCACCGAGTTCATCGATGAAGATACCGAAGAAGCGCGTCAACAGGCCGAGCGTCCACTGCATGTTATCGAAGGTCCGTTGATGGATGGTATGAACGTGGTGGGTGACCTGTTCGGTGCCGGCAAGATGTTTCTACCCCAGGTGGTGAAATCGGCACGCGTCATGAAAAAAGCCGTGGCGTATCTGATGCCTTATCTGGATGCGGAAAAAGACGGTGAAGCCCAGACCAACGGCAAGATACTGATGGCTACGGTCAAAGGCGATGTGCACGACATCGGCAAGAACATCGTCGGTGTGGTGTTGCAGTGCAATAACTACGAAGTGGTCGATCTGGGGGTGATGGTACCGGCTGAAACCATCCTGTCGGAAGCGAAAAAACATGAGGTCGATATCATCGGTCTGTCCGGTCTGATCACACCGTCACTGGATGAGATGGTGCATATGGCAGCCGAGATGCAACGTCTGGAGATGGATATACCGTTATTGATCGGTGGTGCGACAACATCACGTATCCATACCGCGGTGAAGATCGACCCGAAATACGATAATGCAGTGGTCTATGTGCCGGATGCATCACGCGCGGTCGGTGTCGCCGGTGAGTTACTCAGCGACGATCGTAACACTGCATACGTAGCCGATATCAAACAGGAATACGAGGAGCTGCGGGTCAAGCGGGCGCAACGTACATCGACCCGCAAGACCTTCAGTCTGCAACAGGCGCGTGACAATGCGTTCAAGTTCGACTGGGAGAATTACCAGCCACCGGTCCCGGGTTTTCTCGGTACGCGGGTATTCGACGACTATCCGCTGGATGAGCTGGTCGATTACATCGACTGGACACCGTTCTTCCATACCTGGGAGCTGGCAGGCAAGTATCCCAAGATTCTGGATGATGAAGTGGTCGGTGAAGAAGCCACACGACTGTTCCAGGATGCTCAGACGATGCTGAAGACCATCGTCGAAGAGAAATGGTTGCAGGCGAAAGCGGTGATCGGTTTCTACCCCGCGAACAGTGAAGGTGATGATATCCACGTCTATACCGACGAGTCACGCGAGCAGGAGCAGTTTCTGTTGCACCATCTGCGTCAGCAGATGGCGAAACCTTCCGACCGACCCAATCAGTGCCTGAGTGATTATGTGGCGCCGGTCAGCTCCGGCAAGCCCGATTATATCGGTGGCTTCGCCGTGACCACCGGTATCGGTATCGACGAACACATCGAACGTTACGAAGCGGATCACGATGATTACAACAGCATCCTGTTGAAAGCACTGGCAGACAGACTGGCAGAAGCATTTGCCGAACGAATGCATGAACGGGTGCGTAAAGAATTCTGGGCATATGCCACAGAGGAACAATACACTAATAACGAACTGATCGATGAGCAATATCAGGGCATCCGTCCGGCACCGGGTTATCCCGCCTGCCCGGATCATCGTGAGAAAGCCAAGTTATGGCAGTTGATCGACCCGGAGCATAATGCCGGGATCGTCCTGACAGACAGTTTCGCCATGATGCCGGCATCGGCTGTGTCCGGCTGGTACCTGTCGCATCCGGATGCGAAATATTTCGGCACCGGCAAGATATCGGATGATCAGGTGAAGGATTATGCCGAGCGTTCAGGCAAGCCGCTGTCAGAAGTCGAACGCTGGTTATCTCCCGTCATCGCCGATGAATAGAAAGCGGTCCTGATGTCGATTCTGCGTCTCAGGAATATCCATCTCAGTTTCGGTGGTGCACCGATACTGGAAAACATCGATCTGAACATCGAGGCGAACGAACGGCTGTGTCTCATCGGTCGTAACGGCACGGGTAAATCGACCCTGCTGAAAGTCGTCGCCGGTCTGATCCAGGCAGAGTCCGGTCAGCTGGAGTCTGGTCAGCATCTGAAACTGGCGATGCTGGATCAGGAAGTCCCCGAAGATATGCATGGCGATGTCTATGACGTAGTCGCCAGCGGCATCGGAGAAAAAGCCGAGCTAATCACAGCCTTCCATCATGTCAGCCAGCAGATGGCCGAGCAGACCAGCAAACGACTGGAAGATGAGATGGCACGCTTGCAGTCCGAGATAGAGAATGCCGATGCCTGGAGTCTGAGTACGCAGGTCGAATCGGTACTCACCCGCATGTCACTCAACGGTGACGATGATTTCCTGCAGATGTCCGGTGGTATGAAGCGGCGCGTATTACTGGCGCGGGCGCTGGTGAGTGAACCGGACCTGCTGTTGCTCGACGAACCGACCAACCATCTGGATGTAGCAGCGATCAGCTGGCTGGAGAATCAGTTGCTCAATTTTAACGGTGCCTTGTTCTACGTCACCCATGACAGAGCCTTCATGAAAAGACTGTCTACCCGCATCGTCGAACTGGATAGAGGGCTACTCAGCAGTTTTCCCGGAGACTATGAGACCTATCTGCGACGCAAGCAGGAGATGCTGGATGCAGAGTCAGAAGCCAATAGACAGTTCGATAAAAAACTGGCGCAGGAAGAAATCTGGATACGGCAGGGCATCAAGGCGCGACGCACCCGTAATGAAGGCCGGGTACGTTCGCTGGAAAAGATGCGCGAGCAACGGCAGCAACGACGCAATGTGACCGGCAAGGCGAATATACAGGTGACCGAAGCCGGTAAGTCAGGCAAGTTGATAGTCGAGACGGATGATGTCAGCTTCGACTATGAGAACAGACCGTTGATAAAACATCTGAACACCACCATCATGCGCGGTGACAAGATCGGTATCATCGGTCCTAACGGTGCCGGCAAGACCACATTGTTGAAGATACTACTGGGCGAGCTGCAACCCGATTCCGGCAAGATAAAATACGGTACCAAACAGTCTATCGCCTACTTCGATCAGTTGCGTAGCCAGCTCGACACCGAATCGTCTGTCATCGATAACATCGGTGACGGACGTGAACATATCGAACTGAACGGCAAACAGAAACATGTCATCAGTTATCTTCAGGATTTTCTGTTCACACCGGACAGGGTGAGACAGCCGGTAAAATCATTATCAGGTGGTGAACGTAATCGCTTGTTACTGGCGAAGCTGTTCGCCAGACCGGCGAACATACTGGTGATGGACGAACCGACCAATGATCTGGATGTGGAGACACTGGAGCTGCTGGAAGAGCTGGTGCTGGAGTTTCAGGGTACAGTTTTTCTGGTCAGTCATGATCGGGAATTCGTCGATAATGTCGTCACCAGTACCCTGGTGTTCGAGTCCGACCAGCGAGTCAACGAATACATCGGTGGTTACAGCGACTGGAAACGCTATGCCGATTCACGGGCATCAGAGTCGAAGCAGACGACGAAGAAAGTGGCAACAAAAACAGCCGTGCAACCACAAGCCGCAACGAAAAAATTAAGTTACAAGGAGCAGCGCGAGCTGGACAGGCTGCCCGAAAAAATAGAACAGCTGGAACAGTTGCAGCAGGCGATGAATGACAGCATGAACGCACCGGATTTTTTCAAGCAGGATAAACAGCGCATCGTCGAACATCAGGACAAGCTGGCAGCCACCAGCCAGGAACTGGAGCAGTGCTACCAGCGCTGGCAGGAGCTGGAACCCTGAGCCACCCCTGTCACAGCGGTATTGGAGTGTGACATGGGTCAAATTACAGCCTGATCGCAATCGGCTATACTTGTGCGATACGATCTACAGACCGAGCACCGCATATGATGAATAACAATCTACCCGGAAAAATATTTCTGTTTATCTGCTTTTTGTTACTACAGACGAGCGTGTCAGCAGGCGAGCATTATCGTGGTCGCATCCTGAAAGTGAATGGTGATGTACACGTCATAAACGAAAAAGGGCAGATGAGAAAGCTCGAAGAATCGAAATTTCTGGTACGGGAGCTCGACACGATCGTGACAGGCAAAGGCGGCAACGCGGTCGTCAAATTCAATGACGGCTCCATGTCTGTGATGAGTGAAAAGAGTAAACTGCGCGTAGAGAAGACCAACTGGCTGTCACACATCGGTGGCAGGATCTATTTCACTTTCAGAAAAATATTCGGTAAACCCAAGCGTGTCAGTACAAGATTCGCCACTATGGGTATCCGTGGCACCACTTTCATCATCAGTGATGATGAGTCAGGTCAGGGTATCGCATTACAGGAAGGTGTGGTCGATGTGGAGTCACTGGAAGGTGAGTTCGAGATCCATCGCAACAAAGAGATGGATGAGTTCGAGGCGTTCAAGCAGCAGGCGCGAGATCGACAGGCGCAACTGCGCAACGAATTCGATGCCTACAAGAAACAGACCATGCAGGAATTCGTCGAGTACAAGAAACAGTTTACGCTCGAGCCTAACCGTGTGATACGTTTCGATGGTAACCGGGTCGATGATGCAGAGATGACGGAACAGGATGAGCAGGAGTTCACCTCTTTCGAGGAGATCGCTGGTGAGATGTTAAGGCAGTTCAGAAAACAATCGAAAGAACACAGGGATAAACAGACAGAGATCGAGGACATCGAAGCGTCACTTGAGGAGTGAGGGAGTAGAACCATTATCAGTCCGCTATTAAACGTTGGTAACGCGAATGTTTTTTAGTTATATCCTGTCTTCAGCATAGGCATACGTTGACTTTATGCCCGCCATATTGAAAGAGTTGTGTCAGGGGGGTTCCGATACCGGCTTGATGTTTGTTTATGGCTATCTATTGTTTGTTATCTTCATTCTGAAGCCATCATTCCCCTGTAAGCCACCAGTATGCACAGCGAGGATGTGTGTGCCTGGTTTGAAGTGCCCACTTCTGATGAGTTCGAACAGGCCGTAGAACATCTTGGCGGTGTATACGGCATCGAGCTCGATATCGAACTGCTGTTTGAACCAGTGCATGAATTCGAATAGTCCGTTACTGGTTTTTGCATAGCCTCCGAAGTGATAGTCGAGGTTAATCGACCAGTTGTCTTCTACATCGATGAGGTTGGCGATATCTGTGTTGAGGAAGTCGGCGTTTTTCAGTACGGCGAATCCCAGTGCGTTCTGTTGAGGCTTCAGTGCTTCGATGAATCCGGCGAGGGTTGCACCGGTGCCGCAGGCGCAGGTGATGAGATCGAATTCTTCGTCGATGTTGTGTAGCCAGTCTCGACAGCCCTTTACGGCGAGGTGATTGCTGCCGCCTTCGGGTATCAGGTAGAAATCGCCATGTTGCAGTCGCAGTTGTTCGAGGTAGTCGTGCTCGTGTTTGAGTCGGTAGGTTTGTCTGTCGACGAAATGCAGTTGCATGCCGCAGTGTCGGGCGTAGTCGAGGTTGCTATTGCTGATGCCGGCTTCGCCACGGATGATGCCGATGGTGTTGATCCCAAGTAGTTTACCGGCTGTTGCCAGTGCGTGGATGTGATTGGACCATGCACCACCGAAGCTCAGCAGGGTATCGTGTCCCGATGCGATAGCGGTCTGCAGGTTGTATCTGAGTTTGTGCCATTTGTTACCGCCGAGATGCGGATGGCTGAGGTCTTCGCGTCGAACAGATAGATGGATGTCGTGCTGCTCTAGCAGCTCACAGCTCAGAGGTTGAACCGGAGCTGTTGCCAGCGAGCGGGATAGTTCGTCGAGTGTCAGCTTCAGTTTGCGACCACATGGATGACGATGTCACCTTCGAAGAAGACTTTGCGGTCCTCATAGGACCAGCTGGAAATGGGGGGTTCACCGACCGCAGGGGTGATATCGATAGGGCGACCCAGTTCGTTTTCGACTCTGGCTGCTGACATGCCGCGACGGGGGAAATCCAGTATTTTGATATCCAGTGTCTCGCCGGGTTGTATCTCCAGTGCATCACCTGAAACCTGCTGTTCGGTGACGGTGGCCTGTGCAGGCATGGTGTCCTGCTGCATCGGCTCTGGTTCGGCCATCGGTGCCGGCTGGTCTTCCATCGCTGGTCTGTTGGCGCTGACTGACAGGCTAAAACAGATCAGACTGGTTGAGATCAGGACATGACTCAGTTTCATGGTGTTCACCCTTGTTCGCACGCGTAGCGGCGATCCATAATTAGAATTATTATTCTGCTATTCCCTGAGTGTAGCACCAGAAATCAGGCTTTATGCCGGATTCAGCCGATTATTGTTATGTCTGGCATTGACGGGATCAGTCGTGTTTCTGTATCACCAGACAGGCATTGGTGCCACCGAAGCCGAAGTTGTTCGACATCACTGCATTCAGTTCGACGTTGTCCTGTCTCTCGGTGATGATGGGCATATCCGCTGCGGCTTCATCGATATTCTCTATGTTCGCCGATGCCTGGATGAACCGATGCTGCATCATCAGGATGCTGTAGATAGCTTCCTGTGCGCCGGATGCCCCCAGAGAGTGTCCCGCCAGCGATTTGCTGGAGCTGATCGGTGGTACCTTGTCACCGAATGCATCCCGGATAGCCTGCAGTTCCTTGCTGTCACCGACGGGAGTACTGGTACCGTGTGCGTTGATGTAGTCGATAGGTACATCGACCGTGGAAGTCGCCATCTGCATACAACGGGTCGCACCTTCGCCGGACGGGGCGACCATATCGGCACCGTCTGAAGTGGCACCGTAACCGACTACCTCGCCATAGATGTGCGCACCACGCGCGATGGCGTGTTCGCGTTCTTCGAGCACTATCACGCCGCCGCCGCCGGCGATGACGAAGCCGTCGCGGTCAGCATCGTATGTGCGTGAGGCTTTCTCGGGTGTTTCGTTATATTTGGTAGACAGTGCGCCCATGGCATCGAACAACATGCTCAATGACCAGTGTTCTTCTTCACCGCCACCAGCGAAGATGATGTCCTGCTTGCCCATCTGGATCAGTTCGTAAGCGTTGCCTATGCAATGGGTGCTGGTGGCGCAGGCTGAGCTGATCGAGTAGTTCACGCCCTTGATATGAAAGGGCGTAGCCAGGCAGGCTGAGACCGTACTCGCCATGGTACGTGGCACCATATATGGCCCCACTCTGCGGATGCCCTTGTTACGCAGGATATCTGCTGCTTCGACCTGATTGGCTGAAGATGCGCCACCCGAGCCCATGATGAGACCCGTGCGGATGTTGGAGACCAGGTCTTCGCCGAGTCCGGCATCGTCGATGGCCTGTTGCATGGAGATGTAGCTGAATGCCGCAGCATCACCCATGAAGCGTTTCACTTTACGGTCGATCAAGGCAGTGGTATCGATATCGACGCTTCCAGCCACATGGCTGCGCATGCCCATATCGACATACTCCTGCTGAAATTTTATACCTGAGCGACCCTGCTTTAGTGATTCCAGAACGGCTTCTTTATCGTTGCCCAGACAGGAAACAATACCGATGCCGGTGATTACCACTCGTTTCATGCGAAACCTCTAATCAAAAATCTTCAGTTGATGTAAACAGTCCTACACGCAGGTTTTTTGCTGTGTAGATAATCTTGTCATCGACAGCGAGAGAGCCGTCGGCGATACCCAGTACCAGACCGCGGGAGATGACTCGCTTCAGGTCGATCTGGTAGCTCACTTTGGTGGCAGTCGGTAATACCTGACCGGTGAATTTTACCTCGCCGACCCCCAGTGCTCTGCCACGACCGGGGTGACCACACCAGCCCAGATAGAAGCCGACCAGTTGCCACATGGCATCCAGACCGAGACAGCCCGGCATGACCGGGTCGTTTTTGAAATGGCATTCAAAAAACCAGAGTTCCGGATTGATATCCAGCTCGGCCTGAATCTCGCCCTTGCTATTGATGCCGGTATCGTCAGTGATTTTGGTAATGCGGTCGAACATCAGCATGTTCGGTGTAGGCAGCTGGGCATTACCGGGACCGAATAGCTCACCGGCACCACATTGCAGTAGTTCTTCGTAGCTAAAGGAGGATTGTTTGTTTACCGTTTTTTCTTTCGCAAGCATATAATTGTGTGTGGACAGAGAGCTGCCTTAGTGAACCAGAGCGAATTTTAGCTGAAAACGCCTGCGATAGGTATGCCCGATGTCTGTTGAATCGGTCGGGGCAGGAGCGGTAGGGTGGATATTGTTTTAATTCTGGTTTTGGTGGTGGCGCTGGCCTATTGGTGGGACACCACGAGGTCGAATGAGCTGGCGCTTCGACATTGCGGCAATCTCTGTCAGCGCTCCGCTGTGCAACTGCTCGACAGCAGTATCGCACGTCAGCGCGTATGGCTGAGGAGGACGGATAGTGGCCTGCAGATATGCCGCCTGTACAGCTTCGAGTTCAGTGGAGACAACCAGAGCCGACAGCAGGGCTATATCGTCCTGCTGGGGTTCCATGTCGCGGAGAGCCACATGGAACCCTGGCGGGTAAACGAATTTTAGCTGTGGCTAGTTGGTGAAAAAGCGCTTGTCGAATTTCAGACGTGCAGGTTGTGATTCACCTTCAGGTGTGATCTTGAGTTCGAATTTCAAAAATTCGCCATCGGTGAATTTGGACTCAGCCAGATAATAGATGGCAGTCCCTTCTTTGATCTCACGGAAAGTCAGGTTCTTCAACTGGCCGGTCAGATTGCTGGCGTGGCCGGTCACTTTGGCGGCGGTCGGGGTGCCGGTCGTGTTCAGGACTTTTCTCAATACTGCGATGTTCAGTATCAGTCTGTTATTGCGGCGAGTCAGGTCGTAGTTTTTCGCTATCTCGGGTGACAGGGTGTCGCTGCGAAAAGCATTGTAATGGATGACATAGTCACCGAATTCTTTGGCACTCTCAGCCTGTGCGAAACCTGCGAACAGACTCAAGCTGACAAGTATGTAGAGTGAAAACTGTTTGAGTGTGTAGTGCATACCAACTTCCTCTTTATATTTGAGACTTATATTTATTATGTGGCAGAACATGCTGTAAACCAGCAGTTATGCGCCCTAGAATAGCATGATTCAAAGCGAATGGTATATCATCGCCAAGCATCACCAGTATCGCCAGCTGAACATGCTACGCATGTTTCATGCCAGCTATCATCCGGTTATTGCGATTCGACCACGAGCGCCAGCAGTCGTTCACCGACACACTGCCGACGCCAATTCTTCAGGATAGCCAGATCGCGTTCGCCGTTGATCAGTTTTTCGATATCCTTGCGAGAACCCAGTACTGCCTGTGCGATGCCCAGCTCGGAAGCGGTCGTCTCCAGTACTGCCATCAGTCGTTTGATCAGGGCTTTCTGTTCAGGTGACAGGCGATATGCCGGAGGGCTGGGCCAGCTGTCAGGGTCGGAGGCGGCAGCCGTCTGTATCAGCTGCAATATCTCGGCATAGTCTTCCTGTCCCAGTCGCCTGTGCGCCTTGCCGTGCGCCAGCAAACTGGTGCTGTCGGCAGGTTTGTGGAAGGCTGCAGCGGTGATGAGATCGTCACTGAGCACCTGTCGGCGGGTCAGGTCCAGGGCGATGGCCTTGTGCTCACGCCAGCGTGCCAGTGCATCGATGATGGCGAGTTGCTCGCCACGGCATTTCTGTGTGCCTTTTACCCGTAGCCAGACACGGTCGAAGTCTGGCTCGAAGCGGCCCACATTCCGGCACAGTTGTTCGCAGTCCTGCTGTAACCAGTGCAGTCGACCGTTATCACGCAAGCCCTGTTCGAGCTGTTCGTAGACGGGGATGAGATACAGAACGTCTTCAGCTGCATATTCCAGTTGCTTCGAACTCAGAGGGCGTTTCAACCAGTTGGTGCGGGTCTGGGATTTGTCCAGTTCGACATGCATGATTTCAGCGACCAGATTGGCGTACGAGATCTGGTCTTTCTCACCCTGCATGGCTGACGCGATCTGGGTGTCGATGACCGGGCAGGGCAGTGCGCCGAGATATTGCAGCAGGACTTCAAGATCCTGTGAGCAGGAATGGAACAGCTTGGTGATATCAGGATTCAGCAGCAGCCGTGCCAGACCATCACGGGCATCGAATGCCAGCGGGTCGATACAGGCGAGTTGCTTGCGGCTGGCAAGTTGTACCAGACCCAGTTTCGGAAAGTAGGTGGTCTCGCGGAAGAACTCGGTATCGATGGCGAGGAGGGTTTCCTGTTCGACACTGGCGATAAAATCCTCCAGTGCCGACCGGGTTTCGATCAGGTTTACGTGCACGCTGTCATCATCCGGTCAGCCCTTAGGTGCCAGCAGTTCGATCTGGTAGCCGTCCGGGTCTTCGACGAAGGCGATGATGGTATCACCGGCGTTCATCGGGCCGGCCTCGCGGATGATCTTGCCACCCTGTTCGCGGATCTTGTCGGTGGCCTGGTAGACATCATCGACTTCGATAGCGAGATGCCCGAAAGCGTTACCGATATCGTAGCTGTCGGTGTCCCAGTTATGGGTCAGCTCGATCACACTGTTGTTCTTCTCGTCGCCATAGCCGACGAAAGCCAGAGTGAACTTGCCGTCAGGGTACGCTTTTTGCCGCAGCAGTTGCATGCCGAGGATGTCCGTATAAAAATGGATAGATCGTTCAAGATCGCCTACCCGTAACATGGTGTGCAATAAACGCATGGTGATTTTTCTGGTCGTAGATGAAAGTTGCGTGCTATGTTACATGGCGAGCCACTTTCAGGCGACATTACTTTACTGGTGACCACAGAGATTATGGATTTTTCCTACAGAGCAGAGACATTCCGCAGCCTTTTCGATCAGGCGGTGGAGGAACACATCAGCGGTCTGCCCGATGATGGCAGCGAGAGCTCCCCGAAACAACTGGTAGCGGGTATGCATCAGGCGATAGATGTCATGGCGCGGGTCGATTCCGATATCGCAGCCCTCGCCGCGACCGCCAGCGATAAGCCGGTACTCGAACAGACCGAGATCACCCAGATCGGTGAGTTTGCCCTGTCGCTGCTGGAAGGGCTGGTCAGTCATGTGCAGACCGCAACCGGTCACCAGAATCGCGACCTGTTACGACTGACCGTGCCGATCGCAGTGTGGGTAGCGAGGCGGGGTGGCAAACTGACCAATCTGGAGATGGTGGTCAATTCGATAGCAGGTTACGCCAACGAGTTGACCGATACCACGCAACTGGCCGAGCTTGCAAAAGTCATCAGAGAGATCATCGATGCGACGGCTGATCCGATCAGACAGGATATGGAACAGACCAATGCGATGCGCCCCTGGCGGGTGTTGAATCTGAACTACGGTATCGTGGCGACGCGTAGTCATGATGCAAAATTGATCGATGAGGCCTACGGTGAGCTGGTGAAGAACTTACCGCAGGATGCGCGGCAGTTTTTCCGTGAAGGCATGCAGCAGATGGATATCATCGGCTATCCCGATCATGTACGGGAAGTGGTCGAGAAGTATGACCGGATGTGGGGGGCGGACAGTACTCTGCATTGAGGCTGGCAGGATCTACGCTTCAGGCTCCGTACCCGACAGTTAAAAAATATCAGCTAGCCATAACCCGATGCTTGCTGCGGATGAAATCCGCATGGGGTACATGCAATAACTCCGACAAGCGACGGATCAGATGTTCTTCAAACTTATCCAGCTGGTCATCTGCGAAAGACAACTGCCAGAGATACTCGATGAGCTTTATCTTCTGCTGTTGTGTGTAGTGTTTATTGAGTAGTGAAGTGAAACGATAATAATCTATCGCGGCATGTTTCTCTGCTTCTGCCAGTGACAACAGGTCTTCGGTTTCCTGCGCGGTCAGTTGAAAATGTGTTTTCAGGATGTGTCTGAGTCTGTCCTCTTCCTGTTCGCTGACCTCGCCATCTGCATAGGTGATCTCGACCAGCAGTACGGCACAGGCTAACTGCAGTTTGTGTTGTAACCTGGAGTCATCATCTTCAGTGTGTTGGAGATGTTTTTCGAAGAAGGCTTTAACGGTCTGTATCATCGGGATGGTCTTTTTGTCTTGCTTGTTGCACGAGTTGCAGGGCTCTTTCTACGCTGCGTTTGTCGAAGCCGCTCAGTTGATAGGTGTCACCGATGAGCAGCACCGGGATGCCCTGTCCATTGACATCCTGATACATCTGCTTGCCGGTCTCTGAACGTTCGATGTCGTATTCGCAGTAACTGATATTCTCATCGTGAAAAAAACGGCGTGCCTGTGCGCAGTAGGAGCACCACCAGGTACCCAGCATAATGACATCGGGCTTGCTCGCCAGTGTCTCGTCGGTACAGGTGACAGTTTCGATGTCGGGACGGAAGTTGATGAGGTAGGCGATGACGAATACCGCTGCCAGTACCCAGAGTCCATTGATCTTTCTGCGTCTGACTGGTGGGCGTACCGGTTCGTCTGGCACCGTGTTGTTGTCTTTCTTGTCTGGCATGTTGATATCCGTGTATCAACAGACTGCGAATCTGCCGGCAGGTTCCCGTGGTGACGGGCTTATCGGTACTGACGCAAGGTAGACATGAAATGCTGGCGGTAATACAACACTGCGCTGGTGCCGTTCGCTTTCACATCGATGATCTTCCATTGGTTGCCATGTGCCTTCATACGGAATTCGAGTCGGGCGGGGCGGATGCCGGGACGATAGATCAATGCGGTGACGGTGGCTTCGTTGCGGCTACGGAATTGTGCCGGTCGGAAATTGACACGGGTGGTGCTGGAATCGAAATTACCCAGATGTTTGCCCAGACTGGTGAGGAAGGTCTGTTTGACGCGCTCTTCCAGCTCCATCATATCGGATGGACTCATCTGGCGGGCGTAAGGACCGGCGATCCAGCGTGTCATCTGGTCGAATGCGAAGTGCGGGATGACTTCGTTTTCGATGAAGCTGCGTAGCAGGATGGGGTTGATGTTATGGCTGTTGGCGCTGAAGGTCTGCAGTTTGTCGAGCGCGTTCTGGATGGTGGTGACCGGGTCTTCCCGTGTCTGATATTGCTGACCACCGTAGTTGTTGTAACCGTTGTAGCCATAATAGGCATGGGCGGTGCCGGTAAAACTCAGCAGTATGACGAACAGGGCAGTAAACAATGAAGGGTATGATCTCATAACAATTCTCGACAGACAGAATCCGGTTTCTGGACAATCGCTAATGAT
>WFUQ01000102.1 GCA_015484935.1 Gammaproteobacteria bacterium | reverse complement strand
GCAGGACATCATCGCTTCCGACATCAATGTGTTCGGCAGCGGTAAATCGAATTTTGACACGACCATCTATGGTCTGAATCTGAACCAGCCGCTGTTTGACTGGGATCGGTTCAAGCGGCTGGATCAGGCGGATCGTGAGCGTGCTTTCGCCGATGTGGAATTTATGCTGGCAGAGCAAGCCTTGTTACTGAAAGTGACCGAGCGTTACCTGTCGGTGCTGGCGGCGCAGGACAACATGAATTTTTCCGATAAGGAAGTGGCGGCGGTGATGGCGCAGAAAGCCTCTGCCAAAAAGCGCTATGAGGCACAGGTGGGGCGCAGAGTGGATTATCTGGAAGCCAAGGCGCGTGCTTCCAGCGTGTATGCAGACAATCTGGCTGCCAGGAACATGCTCGATGATGCGATCGAGGCGATGCGTGAGATCAGTGGAGCAGGTACGGCGAGTTATCTGAGTCTGAAGGAGGATATCACGCTGTTACCGGTGGAGCCTGCATCACTGGATTACTGGATCGATCTGGCGATGAAGAACAGTCTCTCGGTGCAGTTGCAGAGACATGCGCTGAGCGTGGCAGATTTTGAGATGAAACGTCTGCAGAGTAATCATATGCCGACGGTCTCGTTGTATGCCCGGTTCAATAACGAAGCGCAGGGCGGCAGCCTGTTCGGTGGTAGCAGTGAGGTCGAAGCACTGGAGTACGGTGTTCGACTCAATATGAAATTGTACGAAGGTGGCACATCAAATTCGCGCATACGCGAAGCGGCCTATCGATATAACGCTGAGCTGGAAGCTCTGCAGAACCAGATGCGGCAGGTGACACGCGAGACCCGTTCCGCGTTTCTGGATCTGAATTCATCCATCTCGAAGATCGCTTCGCTGATGGAAGGCATAGAGGCGCAACAGGCGGTGGTGAAGACCAAACGGAAAGGCTACCCGAACCTGTTCACCAATCGCGAAGTGCTGGATGCAGAACGTGATCTGTATTCGGTTATGCGGGATTTCGCCAAAGCGCGATACGATTATCTGCTCGCCGACCTGCGATTGAAGGCGGCGGTCGGTTCGCTGGGTGAAGATGAACTGAAGAAGTTAAACGAATTGTTCGAATAGACAGCTGGAAACAGTCAGGTCGATGAGAGGTCATTGCGATGGGTATCGATGACAAAAAGATGAAGCGTAAAGCCGCCAAAGGCAAGCGTCGTGAGGTTCGCTATGAGCCACTCGAACCGCGTCTGTTGCTGTCGGCTGATTTCGTTCCTGTCGCACTCGATGCCGACCTGCCACTGACGCAGGTCGATGAACTCATTATCGATGTCGATCTCGACCAGGTAGAGCAGGCCAACCAGTTCGTCATCGAGGGACTGGAGCCAGTAACGGTACCGGATACGCTTTCAGCAGAATCGGATATCGAACCTGAAACCGCGCCCCGGACAACGGAAACCGAAACCACGGATACGGCAGCAGCGGACGAGGTTGTGACCATAGAAAATGACACCGCCCTGATCGGTGATGTCAGACAGCTGATGCAGACATACTGGCTGGACAAGCTGGCGATGAATACGCAAGCCGCTGTCACTGCACCCACCACAGCTGAAACCGCGACAGTACAGGAAGTCATCGTGGTCGACAGTGCCATCGATAACTATCAGGCACTGATCGACAGTCTGGTGACTGATTATCGCGCCACCCATCAGGATGCGAACCAGCCGGATCAGGACGATTCGCCTGCTGTCGAAATACGATCGGCCGATTACCAGCCTGGCATCATCCGTTTCGACGATGCACCCGGCCTGCGTGTTCTGGTGCTGGATGACCAACGTGACGGACTCGATCAGATAAGCGATTTACTGTCGGACTTCGATGATCTCGCCGAATTACATATCTTTGCACATGGTGCCATGGGCGCGATGCGTCTGGGCAATACCACGGTCAATGCAGATACTCTGTCACGTCGTGCCAGCCAGTTAAAAACATGGGATAACGCATTCCAGCCGGAAGGCGACATACTGTTATACGGCTGCAATGTCGGTGACGGTAGTGAAGGACTGGATTTCGTCAATCGATTGAGCGAGCTGATTTCGGCTGATGTGGCTGCATCGGATGACATCACCGGCATCAGCGGTGACTGGCAGCTGGAAAATACCATCGGCGATGTATCCGCCGCAGCCGTGCTTCAGGCGAGTGACTGGCAGGGCAATCTTGAGATCGTCAACATCATCCCCGGTATCACCGATGTCACTGAGCTGAACGATGAGCTGCTGGTGGTATTGCAACAGTTGTCACAGTTGGCGACGTCGCTGGGCAACTTGTCTTTACCCGCTGAACTGGGTGTGACCATCGATGACTTTGCGGTGGTCAACGATCTGATCACTGTGCTGGATTTTGCCGGTAATGTGAATCCGGTCGGGACCACTATCGATGAAGTCGTCATCGACCTGCAAACCCGACTCGATGCCGCACTGGCCAGCACCTCGCTGGAAGGTCTGCTCACCATCAGTGGCGGTTTCGATGATGTTGCCGAAGAACTGCTGTTCAATCTGGCGGGGCAGGTCTCCAGTAATATCGATCTCACACTGGCAGGCATCACCACGCAGTTTCAGAACGCGCTGTCACAGATAGCCGGTGATCCTGAACTGGCGACACTGGTATCGGGTGATGCACTCAACATCACCTTACCGACTATCACCAGCGATACCAATCTGGCAGCACTAATCTCACTGGATATCGATTTTGGTTTCTCTCTCGGCGAGTATCTTGCCAACGGGACACCACTGGTCGATACGGATTATTTCATCGGGTTGAAACAGTTCGATATGCAGACCCGTGTCTCGACCACGAATCTGGATGCGACCGACCTGATAAACGATAACCCGGATACGGTGCAACTGGGTGTACAGGATGCCACGCTGGTGTTGCAGGCAACATCGGTGATGACGTTTGCCAATGGCGATGTGCGAGGCAGACAAAATCTGCAGAGCCTAGCTGCGACTTTGGCGACCGATCTGCTGGTGTTCGACAACACCGCTACTTTTTCTGCCGAGTTGCCGGTGGTGGCGGGGCTTGCCGGTCTGGGTGATCTGTCTGCAATCGGCACACCCATTATTCTTATTAACGATGCCACCATCGGTGATGGCGAGATTTCGGTCAAGCTGGATTTTAAACTCAGTGATACTTTCCTGCCGACATTAAAGTCCTTGTTCACCGATGTGAATCTGGATTTTGCTTCGTTAGATCTGTCCATCCCCGGACTGCCGTTCGAGATAGACGGCTTTGATTTCGTCGCACTGGTGCTCGACCCCATACGTGATTACCTCAATAAGCTGTTCGATTTCTCTACACTGGGTATCGACGCTGCGCTGGATGATTTCTTCGCACTGTTCGATGCGCTCAAATTATTCAAGGGCATCAATCTTCCCGGTTTCGATTGGGACGCGCCCAACTTCGATTGGCCGGGACTGTTCGGTGTGCCGGATTTCGCCGGTTTCCAGCTGAAATATGCGGCCTTGCTGGAACGATTGATTCCGGGATTCGATCTGCCGAACCTCGACTTCGCCACCTTCAAGGGCAACATCGCTGCACTGGGTATGCCGGACTTGCGGTCGGCATTCAGCAATCTGCTCGCCGACATCCAGCTCGCGTTCGATTTCGAACTGAGCACCGATTACACGCTGGATGAACTGGTCGCTGCCATCGAATTCAGGCTCGGTCGTCTGCCTTCGCTGGATACCCTGTCGACTTATCTGCAGAGTATGTTGCCGCAACTCGCGGGTCTGGCGGTCAATCCGGGGCCGGTCGGTTTTGCTGTGTTGTTCGACTCGGTGACCAAAGAATTACGTTTCGATTTCGATCTCGACCTGCAACGTCTGGATCAGAACATATTCAGTGATAGTAATATCGCTTCACTCGAAACCGAGTTGAATGCCTTTTTGAGTAATGCTGCCGATGCCGATTTCCTCAGCTCACTGGGTATCGATACCGACAGTCTTGCCGCGTTTGATTTCAGCTTTCCGATTCTGCCCGGGCAGGTACCGGCGTTCGATCTGCGTTCTGAACTTGATATCGCATTCAGTGTCGGTGTTGCACTGGAGAAACTGCTGAACAATACCGGTTTCGATATCGCAACGGATGGTTTCTTCGAGCTGGACAGATTCGATGCCGAACTGGAATTGATCACATCTGATCTGGTTCGGGATATCGAACTGTTTCCCGGCAAACTCACGCTGTCGTTGCTCGACGGCACTGAACTCGCCATGGGTGGCAAGCTGAAGGGTGAGTTGCTGGGACGTGCCAGTTTTGCTGAGTTAGGTACGCCGGGGTTTCTGTCCAATGCCTTGTCGTTAACGCCGACCGTCCCGTTCGAGAGCAATCTGTTGTTCGGTGTGTCCGGTGCCTTGGTCGATAGTGGTATCTTCGGCAAGTTGAGTGGACTGGGTACACCGGTCATCCGCTTGAGCGATGATAATCTGCTGGATAATAACGGGCTGTCCGGTCTGCAGCTCGATCTGGATTTTGTTCCGGGTGATGACTTCAGGGCGACGCTCAAATCTCTGTTCAATGATTTCACCATCGACTTCAATACGCTCGATCTGTCTATACCGGATTTTCCGTTCGATTTCGATGTGGCTGCGAAACTGCAACCGGTACTGGATCTGTCTCTTATACACATCTGACGCTGC
>WFUQ01000101.1 GCA_015484935.1 Gammaproteobacteria bacterium | reverse complement strand
GAGTACCACACCGGCGACGACTTCACCCAGTGATTCGGGATTGCCATCGGCATCACGACGTGTGATGGAGACTGCGCCCTGTCGGATCTCGGGACCGAAATCGACTGTCGCGACATCTTTCACCCGAACCGCGACCCCGTCTTCATCTTTCAACGGAATATTACTGATGTCGCGCAGACCGTCTTCACCACTGCGTACCCAGCCGACACCACGTACGATCAGTTGTTCCTGACCGCGGTCCATATACCAGCCACCGGCATTGCGGTTATTGTTCTCTACCGCTTCGGCGACATCATCACCGGTCAGACCGTATGCCAGCAAACGTTGTGGATTGAGTTGCACCTGATACTGACGGACTTCACCACCGAATGACAGCACTTCGGTGACACCGCCGACCGGCATCAATAACAACTTCACGATCCAGTCGTTATAACTACGTAAGGTGATGGCATCAAACTTTTCCGGGTCATCGGCACGCAGGATGTATTGATACACCTGACCGAGACCGGACGTATTGGGGCCGATACCCGGCGTACCGATACCGTCGGGTATCTGTTCGCGTGCCGATTGCAGGCGTTCGAACACCAGTTGTCGTGCGAAGTAGATATCGGTACCTTCGGTGAACACGACGGTGATGACCGACAGTCCGGTTTTGGATATCGAACGCACTTCCTCCACATCGGGCAGGGCGTACATCACCGCTTCGATGGGGAAGGTGATCAACTGTTCGACTTCTTCGGCCGCCAGTCCGCGTGCTTCGGTATTGATCTGCACCTGTACGTTGGTCACATCCGGAAAGGCATCCAGATTGAGTTTCGGCAGGATCAGACTGCCACCTACGGCTGTCGCGAATAACGCGATCACCACCAGTAGCCGGTTTTTCACCGACCAGCTTATGAGAGCATCTAACATGAGTCGTACCCTCTAGTGGTTGTGGACTTCAAAACCGGCTTTTGCCAGTTCAGATTGAACAAAAAATGCGCCTGATGTGACCACGCGCGTACCCGGCTCGATGCCTTCGATAACGCTGACATCACCGACTGTTTTCAACAGCTCGACTTCCTGTGGTTCAAACTCACCGGTTTCGTGTTCGGTGAAGATCATCCAGTCTCCGTCGGGGCTGCGCAATACTGCATTCACCGGTACTGCCAGCGCTTTTTCAGATTCGCTGCTGCTGATCTGTGCCTGGACGAATACACCGGGGTGCAGTCTGTCATCGGGGTTGGCGATTTCGATACGTACTCCGAGCGTACGCGTGCCTTCATCCAGTGAATGATGTATCTGTACGACTTTCCCGTTGACGGTTTTGCCGTCGGTGGTGATGTCAGCATCGCTACCGACCGAAACGGTTGCTACCTGAGTAGGAGTCAACTGTGCTTCTACCCATAAGACAGATTCATCGCTGATGACGAACAGCGGTCTGCCCGGTTCGATCAACTCACCGACGATAAAGTTATCTTCTATGACGGTGCCTGCCTGTGGTGACAATAACTGGAAGGTGCCATTCGCCTGTGAAGCATCACCGCTGTCGATAAATCTATCCAGTTGTTTGCTGGTCATGCCGTAGGCGAGTACGCGTGCTTTTGCCTGCTGATAGGTGACGCGTGCTTCGGTATAGCGTTGCTCCGAAACGACTTTGCGTCCCAGTTTTTTGACCCGTTTCCATTCCCGTGCAGCGATGATCAATTCACCCTGTGCGTTCGCCATCTCGACGCTGGATAAAGTCAGCAATGGTTGCCCGTCAGTGACGCTGTCGCCCAGTCTGGCATGTCGCTCCAGTACCTGTGCCTGTAATCTGGGTGTGACCGATGAAGTCCGGTATGCATTCAGCGTGATCTCGCCCGGTGCATTGATGGTGGATGGAACATCCTGCATGCGGATAGCGTGTGTTTCGATACCAGCCAATGTCATCTGTTGTGGTGTCAGTTTGACTGACTGTTCTTCTTCATGGCCGCCTTCGTCCTGGCTACCTTCTTCGTGACCGTGTCCGGCTTCACCGCCTTCGTCATGATCGTCATGGCCGCCTGAGGCATAACTCAGTCCGGCAGCTGCGAAAGCGCAGCTGAGTAAAAATACGATCCGTACTAGCCAGGTTCTGTTTTGCTTGTTCATTCTGTTTCTCCTGCGTTCAGCCAATGTTTGATCTGTCCGGAGGCGATTAGCCATTCGGTCCAGTTATTCCACATCATGCTGCGTTGTTCCAGTGCGCTGGTCTGTGTGTCCAGTGCCTGTTTGAGTTGTACCAGGTAATCGGTGGTGTTGAGTTCGCCTGCTTTCCACAGACGTTGCAGTAAGCCGATCTGTTGATTCAGACTGCGGGCGCCGGATTGTAACCATGCCTGCCATGCGGCCTCACTCAACTGATAGGCACTGCGTGCCGATTGCAGACGGCTGCGTACCTGTCGGTAGACATTCTTCGCTTCACTCTGCACGGCGATGTATTCCGCATTGGCAGCATCGATTTCGGCTTGAAAGTTGTTGCGTAGCTGTAGCGGTATCGAAAGGTTCAGGCCGATGAGGGAGACGTCACCTTCCTTACCGCCACGCACCGAGATGGTGGGGTTGGCACTGCCTTCGCTACGGCTCAATTCGACTTCGGCCTGTGCTGCCAGGATCTGCGTCTTCGCACGCTGGATAGCGGGTAGCGTGTCCAGGATTTTCTGGTCATCCTGTTCTGCCGGCAGGCGGGTCAAAGATTGCGGAAAATCCGGCCACTGCGTGGTATCTTCCGAGGTGAGTGCGATCAATGATTGTCGGCTTGCTACCAGTGTCGCTTGCGCGATAGCCGATTGAAAACGGGCTTCTGACATCGCCAATGTCGCCAGGTCACGCTCGACCTGATTCAGGTCACCGGCTGCGTATCGCTGTTCGGCCAGATCGACGAAGCGCGACATCAGTTGCAGCCGCTTTTCCGCGAGTTGTTGTAATGACTGTGTGCTGCGCCATTCGGCCAGTGCTGCCAGTATCTCTGCCGCCAGGTTCTGGCGGGTTTCGACATAGTTGAGGTAAGTGATGGTTTTCTGCTGCTGAGCCAGTTGCGTGCGTGAACCGCGCTGGTCGCCCCAGTCTATCTCCTGACTGATGCCCAGTTGGGTGGTTTTGACATCGATGTCTTCAGCGTCAAATTCCAGTTCGGGGTTGAACAGCGCCTTGTCAGCTGCTCGCAGGCGGGCATCGGAAGCCTGTATCTGCGATTTAGCCGCCATCACGGCGGGGTGTGCATCAACGTTCTGCTGTAACCAGTGTTGCAGTGTCGTGTCGATACGCTGCTGTTCAGGCGAAGCGGTGACGTTGACTGAGAACAAAAGCAACCCTGCAAACAGACCATGCAAAGCATTTTCTTTAAATAACATGTTTTTAAATTCCTGATTAAACGAGTACGCGCATGTTGAACATGCGCAGTTCCGGTAGAGCTACCGGGGGTCGAGCGAAATCAGTGTCTGGGGGGTGGGGAATCCAGAAAAGCGATATAGGAAGCCGCGTGATTGTCGAATACGGCTACAGTACTGTTGGTCAGTATCGGGTGTTGGTTGCTATCGAACGAGCAGATAGCGAGCATGTGAGCGTTGGCATGGCAGCAGTGATCACAGGATGAAGAGGGGTGATCCTGTCCATCGGTGCTGGTATCCATCGAAAGGTCGATATCGGAGAGCGTGGTGTCGGCAGCAGTATCCGTCTTATAGTCGAACGCCCACGCACTGGTATACCCCAGTGTGGAGGTGATCAACAGACAAATCAGTATTCTGCTCACGTATCGCATGCTCTCGGCAATCTATTCCTAATGATTCTAAATGGTGCTAGTCTGTACGGAGTCTAGCAAGCTTCTGTCAGGATTTCAGCAATGGTAGACAGGTTCTGCGCCATCTGGTTCCCCTGATAGTATTATTTCGGCTCGTGCGCTGGTTTCTATAGATCGACTTCTTTCGGGAGGGAGAACCTGATGATGATTTGGCGGAACAGCTGGTGTGGGATAAGTCTGGTGTTCTTCATGGCGATGAACACCGTCGTGCATGCCGAAGATGAGATTACTATCACCTCTGGTCGGGATGCACCTTTCGTTACTGCCGAAGGCGACGGGTTTTATGATCTTATCGTAAAAGAGATATTTCAGCGTGTGGGTATCAAGGCGAAGACCGTATTGTTGCCTGCTGAACGTTCCCTGGTCAATGCGAATTCAGGTATCGATGATGGCAATATCGCGAGGATAAAAGGACTCGAAAAAAAATATACTGACCTGCGCATGGTGCCGGGTAAGATCATCGATTTCGATTTTCTCGTATTCACCAAAGACAAGCAGTTCACAGTCGATGGCTGGAAGAGTCTGAAACCTTATAACGTCGCTTACATCAACGGCTGGAAATTATTCGAAAAGAAAGTCACCCACTATAGATCGCTGACCAAGGCACAGGACAGTGCGCAGTTATTCGGCCTGCTGGAAAATGATCGGGCCGACGTGGTGCTGTTCGATAGATGGAGCGGGATCATGTGGTTGAAACAGCATCCGGTCAACATCCGTTTCCTGCAACCACCGCTGGCGAGTATGGAACTGTTTCTATACGTCAACAAAAAACACCAGCGACTCGTGCCGCAACTGGCAGACGCATTGCAATCGATGAAGCTGGATGGGACCTATATAAAAATCTATGACCGGACGCTCGGTCGGTTTTCGAAATAGCATGCGACCTGTCAAAGTGAAACGGGTACAAGAGATAACGTGAAGAACAGACTTGCCAGCAGATTGATCCTGTATACCATCCTGTTCAGTTCAGGCATCACCCTGATAACGACAGCGGTGCAGTTATTCAACGAGTATCGACACGATACCGATGTGATCCATCAACGTCTTGAACAGATAGACTCAAGTTATCTGGATAGCATCAAACAGTCTGCATGGCTGATGGATGTCGGTCAGTTACAGTTGTTGCTCGATGGTATCACCGAATTACCGGATGTGGTATTCGCCGAAGTGACACTGGAGAATAACCGGACGGTCAGCAGTGGTGAGCGACCGTTGGAAGATATCATCCAGTACAACACCGGGCTGGAGCATATCTATAACGACAAGAACACCACTATCGGGCAACTGGTCGTGGTGGCTTCACTGGAGGGTGTCTATCAGCGTCTGCTCAATCGCCTGTGGATCATCCTGTTATCCAACGCGGTTAAAACGTTTCTGGTAGCGATATTCATCTACTATCTGTTCTCGAGTCTGGTCACCAGACATCTCTCGACCATCACCGATTTTCTGGTCAGGGATACATCGTCTACCCTGTTGCAACCGCTGAGTCTGGAGCGCGAAGAGCGAGCTGATGATGAATTCGACAGCATGGTCGAATCGATAAACTATCTCCGTGTGAGACTGGCCGAGCATCTGGAAAAACTGGCGCAGCAGAAACAGTATCTGTCGCAGACACTGAACAGTATCGGTGATGCCGTCATCACCACTGATGCGGAAGGGCATATCACGCGTATGAATCCTGTCGCAGAACAATTGACAGGCTGGCTGAGTGCCGATGCGATGGGTAAATCTGTCAAGGTAGTCTTCCCCATCGTCGATGCGACCACGCGCGAGATCATCGAGAACCCGATAGAAAAAGTGCTGGCGCACGGTGAGACGGTCTATCTCAGTAACCATACGACATTGATCGCCAAAGACGGCACCGAATATCAGATCGCCGATTCAGCGGCACCGATACGAGACGGTGATGACATACTGGGCATGGTGCTGGTGTTCAATGATGTGACCGGTCAGTATCAACTGAGACAGAAGATCATCGAGAGTGAGAAACGTTACCAGACACTCGCATCTGTCGCGCCGGTCGGTATCTTCTATACCGATGCGTACAGGGCCTGTCTGTATGTGAATGAGAAGTGGTGCGAGATCACCGGTATCGATTCGAAGGATGCACTCGGTGATGGCTGGGTAAAAGGTCTGCATCCGGATGACAGGGAGAAGGTGTTTGCCACATGGGAGAGTGCTGCCAAAGAAGATGTACCCTTTAAGCTGGAGTATCGATTCGAGCGTGATGATGGTATCCGCTGGGTGTTGGGGCAGGCGCATGCTGAGTACGATGAGCATGGTGAGGTGAACGGTTATGTCGGTACCATAACGGATATCACCGAGCGCAAGGAAGTGGAGAGCTTGGCGCGACGCACCCAGAAGATGGATGCGCTCGGTAAACTCACCGGTGGTGTGGCGCATGATTTCAATAATCTGCTCGGTATCATGATGGGGTATTCCTGCCTCTTATACACATCT
>WFUQ01000100.1 GCA_015484935.1 Gammaproteobacteria bacterium | reverse complement strand
GCCTATTATTATATATTTTATATATATAACTAGTTATTATAATTAGTACCTGTTAAATCTGTTGATAACTCTTATTTATTATTATTAATCAATATCTTATATTGATATCGAACAAAACAAAACCGGGCGTAATCTGCCCCTATGCTGTAGATGGATTGTGGATAACTATTTGGCGATTTTTCATCTACAGTTTCCCCGACACTTATCCCCAGTTGGCGCACAGTTTATTATTAATTGCTCAATATCCGCATCATATTCATATAATCTTCGTCGATCTTCGAGTCAGAATCCCTGAGTTCGGCTATCTTACGGCAACCATGCAATATAGTGGTATGGTCACGCCCACCGAAAGCATTACCGATTTCAGGCAGACTGTGGTTAGTCAGTTCCTTGGATAATGCCATCGCCAGCTGCCTGGGTCGGGTGATAGAGCGACTACGGCGATTGGATAATAAATCAGAGCTGCGGATTTTGTAATACTCCGCTACGGTTTTTTGTATGTTTTCGATAGTGATGGTGCGATCTTGCAGAGCGATCAGGTCGCGTAAGGTCTCTTTGGCAAAATCGAGCGTGACAGGTTTCCCGGTAAAGTTGGAGGTTGCCATCACCCGGCGAAAAGCGCCTTCCAGCTCGCGGATATTAGAGCGGATACGTTTGGCGATAAAGAATGCTACGTCACTGGGGAAATGGGCACCGGCCTCTTCTGCTTTTTTCTGCAGGATAGCGACCCGGGTTTCCAGTTCAGGCGGTTCGATGCAGACAGGCAGGCCCCAGCCAAAACGTGAGCGTAGTCGCTCCTCGAGGCCATCGACTTCTTTGGGATAGCGATCACAGGTCAGGATGATCTGTCTTCCACCCTCGAGTAAAGCATTGAAAGTATGGAAAAATTCTTCCTGAGAACGCTCTTTTCCTGCAAAGAACTGGATATCATCGATCAGCAGTGCATCGAGGGAGCGATAGTAGGATTTAAACGCATCGATGGAATTATGCTGCAATGCTTTGATCATGTGACCGACGAATCGCTCGGAATGAAGATATACAACTTTTGCGGCTGGGTTTTTCTGCAGCATAAGATTACCGACAGCATGCATCAGATGGGTTTTACCCAGACCGACCCCCCCATAGAGGAACAGAGGATTGTAGGCATCCCCCGGGTTGTCGGAGACCTGCAACGAAGCGGCTTTGGCAAGTTGATTGGATTTACCTTCTACAAAATTATCGAAGGTGAAATTCCGGTTGAGATTGTTCTCGATCTGGCTCTGCTGGTTAGGTATCTCGACCGGATGATGGAACAGTTCCGGGGTGACAGCAGGCTTCGGTTTCTGTACGACTTCCTGTTCCGGGGTGACCGCTGGTGTTGCGGGTTTGCTGTGGCTGCCGATCTCGACAGACAAAGTGATCGTCTCGGGGCTGATGTCCTGCAGGATATTGTTGATAGTATCGTGGAAATTCTGTTTTACCCAATCCAGCACAAAACGATTAGGCGCCAGTAAGATCAGGCGTTGATCATGCTCCTGAACCTGCAAGGGCCGGATCCAGGTGTTCAATTGTTGATCTGACAGACTCTGCTCTAGACGTTTAAGACAGTTTGGCCACAACGCCGTATTCACAACAGGACAACCTCATCGAAAACCAGACAGAAAGACATCGGACTGGGCAAAAGAAGGACAATATTATACCTGTTAAGCAACCTTATCCACAGGCGAGCAGCCGGATTTGAAAATAAGGATAAAAATAATACGCCTGTCTATAGAAAACAGGGGTTTACGCTTTGACTCTTATAATCAGTCAACGTAAAATGCGCGGTTTTCTCAGGCACAAAGGTCAGAATCTGGCTCGAGTGCGAAGCAAGTTGTTTGCCTTACATATTTAATAGGTCATAGTAATGAAAAGAACATTCCAGCCAAGTCGAATCAAACGTGCCAGAACGCATGGTTTCCGTGCTCGCAGCCGTACACTGGGCGGACGTAAAGTACTGAAGGCACGTCGTGCAAAAGGCCGCCAGCGTCTGACTACAGTCTAGGAGACTCGCTTCCATGGCAACGGCGCGCTTGCAGAAGCGTGTCAGATTGCTCAAGGCATCTGAATTCAAACATGTTTTCGACGATGCAGGGCGATCGAGAGATAGGTATTTCACGGTATTGGCCAGGTCGAGCGGTAGAAACTACCCGAGACTGGGTCTGGCTATCTCGAAGAAGAATGCAAAACTGGCAGTGTCAAGAAACCGGATAAAACGCATCATCCGTGAGAGTTTCAGGCAGAGCACAGACATAGCGAATGTTGATTTTGTCGTCATGACATCACCACAGGGCGAAAAAGCCAGTAACCAAACGTTATTCAATTCACTGAAACAACACTGGCATCAGCTTCGATAAAACCATGCGTACCCTGTTCCTGTTAATCATCAAGGCTTACCAATATCTGGTCAGTCCTTTCCTACCACCTGCATGTCGTTACACACCGAGCTGTTCCTGTTATGCACAAGAATCGATAAGTCGTTTCGGCGCTATCAGAGGTGGATGGCTCGCGCTGAAGAGAGTATCGCGCTGTCACCCCTGGCACGAAGGTGGTTATGATCCTGTCCCTGAAGACAAACAACCTTGCGAAGTTCATATCGCAGAGAATAAATAATGGAAAACCATAGACTGTTACTGTATTTCACGCTCTTCTTTCTGATGTATATGTTGTGGGCACAATGGCAGATGGATTACGGTCCGAAACCAGAACCGGTTGCTGTTGAGAACGCGCAGGGCGAGATCCAGCAGTCAGTAGCTGACGATCAGACTGCCTTACCGGAAGCTGTCAACGATGTCGATAAATCGCCGACCACGGTGGTGATCGAAGATGCCAAGCGTACGAAAGTGACAGTTAAGAGTGACGTCCTGACCCTGCAGATCGATACTCGCGGCGGCGATGTCGTCGAAGCGATATTGAACAAGTATGCTGTCGAAGCAGATCATCCCGAAGAAAAAGTTGCGATGTTGACCAACAAGCAGGTCAACTTTCACATCGCGCAATCAGGCCTGGTTTCGGCAGACAGCGAGAGCGCACCGACACATAACGCTATATATAGAGCTGAAAGTACTGACTACGTGATGGGTGATGATGTCGATTCGATAACGGTGCCTTTGGTATGGACCAATGCGGACGGCGTCAAAGTTATAAAGACCTACACACTTAAACGTAACGCCTATGTGGTAGAAGTCGAATATAAAGTATTCGCTAGCGACAAAGACTGGAGTGCCAGCCAGTATATGCAGTTGGTCAGGAACACACCAGACACCAGCAATCAGTCGCAACTTATCCGCACCTATACCGGTGGTGTTATCTATAACAATGAGATCAAGTACGAAAAGATAGATTTCGATGACATCGCAGAAGAAGATCTGAAGATGGAACTGGATGATGGCTGGCTGGCGATGATCCAGCATTATTTCCTGGCAGCATGGATACCTGAACATGGTTACAAGAACCTGTTCTACAGTCGATATAACGCAAACAATGACCGCTATGTTCTTGGCACGCGCTCGCCGGCAGTGAAGTTGTCTGCGCATGAACAGGCTAGTTTCAAGTCGAGACTGGTCGTAGGTCCGAAGTTACAGAATCAACTGGAACTCATAGAGCCTGGTCTGGAGCTGACGGTCGATTACGGTATCCTGACCATCCTTGCCAAACCCCTGTTCTGGTTGCTCGATATCTATCACGGTTTCGTCAATAACTGGGGATGGGCCATCATCATGCTGACCATCACCGTCAAGGCATTGTTCTATAAACTGTCGGAGATGAGTTACCGTTCGATGGCGAAGATGCGTAAGGTGGCGCCACGCATGAAGCAGATGAAAGAACGCTACGGTGATGATCGTCAGGCGATGAGCAAGGCCATGATGGAGATGTACAAGAAGGAGAAGATCAATCCGTTAGGCGGCTGTTTCCCGATACTGGTACAGATACCGGTGTTCATCTCTCTATACTGGGTATTACTGGAAAGTGTCGAGATGCGGCATGCACCGTTCATGTTGTGGATAAACAACCTGTCGGCGATGGATCCGTATTTTGTGTTACCGGTGATCATGGGTGTGTCCATGTTTGTGCAACAGAAACTGAACCCTGCACCTATCGACCCGATGCAACAGAAGATATTTCAGATCATGCCGTTTGCATTCACGGTCATGTTTGCCTTCTTCCCTTCCGGTCTGGTGTTGTATTGGGTGGTGAACAATATACTATCGATCACACAACAATGGATCATCACCAGGAAGATCGAAAACAGCTGATCCTGTCATAGCCAGATTCCAGCATGTCGCATAAAGACACTATAGCTGCGATCGCAACCGCTCCCGGGCATGGTGGTGTCGGTATCATCCGCGTCTCTGGCGACCGGGTGAACGCTATATGTAAAGCGTTGCTCGGTGATATCCCACCCACCCGCTATGCGCAGTATGCCCG
>WFUQ01000099.1 GCA_015484935.1 Gammaproteobacteria bacterium | reverse complement strand
GTTCAAGCTGGAAGTGCCCGAAGTCGATCAGGGTCTGATCGAGATCATCGGCGGTGCCCGCGATGCCGGTTCACGTGCAAAGATTTCTGTGAATTCACTCGACCCCAAACTTGATCCTATCGGCGCCTGCGTCGGTATGCGCGGGTCACGCGTACAGTCTGTCTCCAACGAGCTGGCCGGTGAACGTGTCGATATCATCCTGTGGGATGAGAACCCTGCGCAGTTCGTCATCAATGCCATGTCACCGGCAGAAGTCACCTCGATCGTGGTAGACGAAGAAGCCAACAGCATGAACATCGCTGTCGATGAAGACAAACTGGCGATGGCGATAGGCCGTGGTGGTCAGAACATCCGTCTGGCGAGTGAGCTCACCGGTTGGGAGCTCAACGTGATGACCGAGAAAGAAGCGGAAGAACGCACCGAAGCCGAGAACACCCAGTATCTGGAAGTATTTATGGAAGCGCTGGATGTCGATGCCGAGGTGGCGACTATCTTGGCGACCGAAGGTTTCACTTCTATCGAGGAGGTCGCTTACGTGGCCGAAGCAGAACTGCTGGCTATCGAAGAATTCGACGAAGACATCATCGCCGAGTTACGCAACCGTGCACGTGATTACCTGCTGACCCAGGCGATTATGAAAGAGGAAGTTATCGAAGAACACCAGCCGGCAGAAGACCTGCTCACCATGGAAGGCATGGATCAGACACTCGCCAATGCACTTGCCGCGAAAGGCATCTGTACGATGGAAGACCTGGCTGAGCAAGCGGTCGATGACATCATGGATATCGATGAGATGGATGAGGAGCGTGCCTCGGCGATCATCATGACTGCACGTGCACCCTGGTTTGCAGCAGAAGAGCAAACATCGTAATAACGTAACGTTATTCGCAACACACTAACTGGTAGATTAAGGTAGAGGCTGATAAACAATGGCAGAAGTAACCGTCAAACAACTGGCAGACGTAGTCGGCACCCCCATCGAACGTTTACTCGAACAGATCAAGGATGCTGGTCTGAGTGCAGACAAAGCGGATTCACTGATATCGGACACGGACAAGGTTCAGTTGCTCGAATACCTGCGAGGTCAACATGGCAAGACCGCGACTGCCGGTGAAAAAACCAAAAAGATTACACTGGGCAAGCGCAAATCAGTCAGCGAATTAAAAGTTGGCAGTTCGGCCGGTCGTGGCAAGACCGTGGCGGTCGAAGTACGGCGTAAACGTACCATAACCAAGCCCGTGGTCACAGAAGTAGAACCTGCACAGACCGATGAGGCGACAACAGCCAAACCGAAAGAGCTGGAGGAGTTGGAGAAACTGCGTGCCGAACAGGCAAGACGCGAACTGGAAAGACAGCAGGAGCTGGATACCAAACGCGCACGTGCAGAACAGCGTGAAAAAGAACAACAGGAACTGGAACAGCGCCGTAAAGAAGCCAGAGAAAAAGCCGAAGCGGAAAAAGCCGTCAGCGAGAAGAAAGCAGAAAAAACGGTCGCCACACCTGACCAGATTCAGGCAGCTGCTTCCACCGATGCGAAACGTGGCAAACACGGTAGCAAGAAAGGCAAGGTCGAACATGGCAAAGATGCGACCACGTATGGTCGTACTGAATTACATGTCGCCAGTGGACAGGGCGGCAGACGCAAGAAGAAGAAAGGTCGTGCTGCTTCCCAGGTAGTCGCAGAGACCAAACACGGTTTCGAGAAACCGGTCGCACCTATCGTGCACGATGTCACCATACCCGAAACCATCACCGTCGATGAGCTGGCCAGACGTATGTCGATGAAAGCCGGTGAGCTGATCAAGGAACTGATGAAGATGGGAGTCATGGCGACCATCAATCAGATCATCGATCAGGATACGGCTACGCTGGTGGTCGAGGAGCTGGGTCATAATGCGATCACAGTCAGTGAAGAAGACACCGAAAAAGCTCTGTTGAAACGTGACGGTGAGAGCGAGCTGGAAACCGAGACACGCCCACCGGTGGTGACCATCATGGGGCATGTCGATCACGGTAAGACATCGCTGCTGGACTATATCCGCACTTCCAAGGTCGCGTCGGGTGAAGCGGGTGGTATCACCCAGCACATCGGTGCGTATCATGTCGAAACCGACAATGGCGTGATCACATTTCTGGATACGCCGGGACATGCCGCCTTCACCAGCATGCGTGAGCGCGGAGCCAGTGCGACCGATATCGTTATCCTGGTGGTCGCTGCCGATGACGGTGTGATGCCGCAGACCATCGAAGCGATACAACATTCCAAAGCTGCCGGTGTGCCGATCATCGTGGCGGTGAACAAGATAGATAAAGAAGATGCCGATCCTGATCGTGTGAAGAACGAGCTGGGTCAACAGGAGATCATTCCGGAAGACTGGGGCGGTGATACTATTTTCGTCAATGTCTCTGCGCACACGGGTGAAGGTATCGACGCATTGCTGGATGCGATCTCGTTGACGGCAGAAGTCATGGAACTGAAAGCCAGTAAAGAAGGCCTGGCGAAAGGGGTGGTACTGGAAGCCTCTCTCGACAAGGGCCGTGGTGTGACTGCGACCGTACTGGTGCAATCCGGTACCCTGCGCAAGGGCGATATCATGCTGGCAGGTGAAGAGTTCGGTCGTGTACGTGCCATGTTCGACGAATACGGCAACGTGGCTGAGCAAGCCGGTCCATCGATCCCGGTCGCTGTCATCGGTCTGTCCAGCACGCCGAGTGCCGGTGATGAGATGCTGGTAGTCGAAGACGAACGTACCGCCAGAGAAGTGGCTGAGAACCGTCGCGATAAAACACGCAAACTGCGACTGGCGACACAGCAACAGTCCAAGATGGAATCACTGTTCGATCGTATGCAGTCCGGTGAGACCAGCAAACTCAACATCATGTTGAAGGCCGATGTGCAGGGTACGCTCGAAGCCATCATCGATGCCTTGCGTAAACTGGTAGCAGACAACGAAGAGGTCGATGTCAGTATCGTCGGCTCCGGTATCGGTGGCATCAACGAAACCGATATCAGCCTGGCAGCCGCATCCGGCGCGATCGTGCTCGGTTTCAATGTGCGCGCCGATGCATCGGCAAGGCGTTCTGCAGCAGAACGCGGTGTCGAGCTTAATTATTACAGCGTCATCTACGAACTGATCGATGATGTGAAGAAGGCGCTGGTCGGCATGCTGAAACCGGAATACCGGGAGCAGATCATCGGTCTTGCCGAAGTCAAGGAAGTGTTCCGTTCTCCCGCCTTCGGTCAGGTCGCGGGTTCTATCGTTACCGAAGGGACTATCAAGCGTTCACAACCTATCCGCGTATTGCGCGACAACGTCGTGATCTTCGAAGGGGAGCTGGAATCCCTGCGTCGCTTCAAGGATGCCGTCGATGAAGTGAAGAGTGGTACCGAGTGTGGTATCGCTGTGAAGAACTACAACGATGTCAAAGTCGGTGACCAGATAGAAGTGTTTGAACGCGTCGAGCAGGAGCGCACGCTCTAGCAGGAGCGGGTGTACCTGAGCATAGTGAAGCGAGAGCGACTGACGATCATGTCCGGGTTTTTTCGTGTGGTTTCGCTATCACTGACACGCTGTTCGCTGCGCTACTGACGTGCCCAGAGAATTTTCGCGCAATCAGCGCATGGCCGAACAGATACGGCGTGATCTGGCTGAGATCATCCGCGATGATCTGAAGGATCCGCGCATGGGATTTCTGTCGCTGACCGAAGTGCGCCTCAGCCGTGACCTGAGTCAGTGCATCGTGTTCTGTTCGATACTGGAACAAGACAAGCAACAGGAAAGCATGGATACGCTCAACCGGGCGGCCGGTTTTCTGCGTACCCAGGTCGCAAAACGTATGCGTTCACGTACGGTTCCGAATATAAAATTTATCCTCGATACCAGTCTGGAAAAAGGCGCGGCGATGGATGCATTGATACAGAAAGCGATCTCCGGTGATGGCGATGTTGCCGGTGATAGTGATAATGAAAAAGATGAGACATAGTTAGATGGCAAGAAGAAGTCGCAATAAAGGTCGTCCGGTCAATGGCGTACTGTTACTGGATAAACCGGCAGGTCTGAGTTCCAACAAAGCTCTGCAGGAAGCCAAGTTTATCTACAAGGCAGCGAAGGCCGGTCATACCGGTAGTCTGGATCCACTGGCGACCGGTATGCTGCCTCTGTGTTTTGGTGAAGCCACCAAGATATCGGCATTCCTGCTGGATGCGGACAAGAGTTATCAGCTGACCTGTCAGCTGGGTGTCACTACCACCACGGCAGATGCGGAAGGGGAGGTCTTGCAGGAGCGTGATTTTTCCGGCATCACACTGGCGGATATCGAGCGGGAACTGCAGGCGTTCATCGGCACCATCGACCAGATTCCACCGATGTATTCTGCCCTCAAACATGAAGGCCAGCGCCTGTACAAGCTGGCCAGAGAAGGCGTGGTAGTCGAGCGTAAACCCAGGACCATCACTGTGTATAAAGCGGAGATTCAGGATTATCAGGACGGTGTGCTGAAGATGGAGATCCATTGCTCGAAAGGCACCTATGTGCGTACTATCGCCGAAGATCTGGGCGAGGCGCTGGGTTGCGGTGCCCACATCACCCGGTTGCGTCGCCTGTCGGTAGGGCCCTATGCCGGTGAGATGATCACCCTCGACCAGTTACAGGCGATGCGCGATGCGCCTTTTGCCGAGCTGGACGCGCTGATGCTGCCGATCGAGAGCGGAGTCGCCAACTGGCCGGACATCCAGCTGGACCCGGATGCCGCGTTCTACATGAGTCAGGGGCAGCCCATACAGGTGCCGCACGCACCGACCACGGGCTGGGTGCGCATCTACGACCGCTCCCGTTTCATGGGGGTGGGCGAGATTCAGGATGATGGCAGGGTCGCACCGCGTCGCATGATCGCGGCCAGCGCCTGAGGCACGGATACAGGGTTTCCGGCAGGCTCGCATTGTGCCATGCTACTCGTACCCTGTGCTTGAGATTTCTACCCCGAATGGGCAATAAATCTTTTAAAAACAATGCTTTTTCATACGGGAAATTAGTGATAAAATCCCCCACCTTTTTAGCGAAGCAAAAATAGTTTATCGGAGTATTCATGGCATTATCGACTGCGGAAAAAGCAGAAGTAATTGGAAAACACAAACGTGATGAGGCAGATACCGGCTCTCCTGAAGTACAGGTCGCCCTGCTGACAACACGTATCGTGCAATTGACTGAGCATTTCAAAGAGCACAATCACGATCATCATTCACGTCGTGGTCTGTTGCGTATGGTTAATCAGCGTCGTAAGTTGCTGGATTACCTCAAAGGCAAGAATGTAGATCGTTACAAAGAACTGATCTCCAGTCTGGGTCTGCGTCGCTAGGATACTGGCGCCAGCGTGCTTCGTACCAGATAATCAATCAAACCATCGCCTGAGCCTCTCAGGCGTTTTAGTGTTTACATCAAACCGGGAAATAAGAAAGTGATACCTACAGCAACCAAAACAGAATTTAAATACGGTGACCACACAGTAACCCTCGAAACGGGCGAGATCGCACGTCAGGCAAGCGGTGCAGTGATGGTCAGTGTTTCAGATACGGTGGTATTCGTCACTGCGGTCGCATTGAAAGATGCCGATCCGAGCAAGGACTTTTTCCCGATGACAGTGAACTATCAGGAACGCACTTATGCTGCGGGCAAGATCCCGGGTGGTTTCTTCCGTCGTGAAGGTCGTCCGAGTGAAGCGGAGACACTGACCTGTCGTCTGATCGATCGTCCGATACGTCCGCTGTTCCCCAAAGGTTTCAAAAACGATACCCAGATCGTCGCGACTGTCGTATCGGTCTGTGATGATATCGACCCAGAGATTCCTGCACTGATCGGTGC
>WFUQ01000098.1 GCA_015484935.1 Gammaproteobacteria bacterium | reverse complement strand
TGTCAAATGCATTCACAGTAGATTTCTATGTCGGCAGCGCCACGAGTGATAGCAGTAATTCACGTGATGTGGTCTTCGGTTCTCTGGGTGGGGTCGTGAATAGTGTGTTCGATAGCTCACAGACCATGCTGGGTACTTCGATCAATTATGATACGGTTTTCGGTGATACCGGTCTGGGTGTGTTCCTCTCTATCGACAAGATCGATACGACTATCGACCCTTATACAGAAACAGGTCTGGATCCGAATACCGGTACGGCCACATTGGTCGAGCTGGTCTTTCCGCAGCAGAATATCGAGTCATTCACCACATCGATCGGTTTTCGACTTGATCACAGCATGCAGTTCGACTGGGGAGTGCTCGTTCCGGGCTTTCAGTATGCCGTCGTTGATGAGAATAAAAATGATAAACGTTTCATCAATGCTGCATTACCGTATGCACCCGATTATTTCTTTGTCATCGAAACAGATGATCCTGACCGACGTTATTCGTTTCAGACGCTTAGTCTGGTGATGGTGACTAATGATGGCTTGCAAGGATTCGTGAATATAGAGCAGAGAGCGGGTCACCGTTTCATCGACGACACATCCTATACGGTAGGCTTGTTATATCAGTATTAAAGATATCTTGTCTGGTATATAGATTTGCGCAACCGTTACGTTCACTGGTGCGTGTTTCTGATCATGTCGTTGAGTGCTTGTAGTGGTGTGCCTCTCAGAGAATATGCAAGGCAAGCGGGATTGAGCTCTTGGGAAGCAGAAACGGATGCTTTTAGCCATCTGGTCATCGCCAATTCGGCATTCAAACAGTCTGATGCAGCACCAGAGCATGTTCATGTCTATATCGATGGTGATGGTACCCCGTGGCTTAACGGGCGATATGTATCGAGCGACCCGACACCTGACAGACCTTACATCCTGAACCTCATGCTGCTGGACGATTCCCCTGCAATCTTTATCGGTCGTCCCTGTTATTTCAGTCTACAGCGCGATATCCGCTGTGATGATCGATACTGGACGAGTCACCGTTATTCGAAGGAAGTGGTCAGCAGTATGGCTACAGTGCTTCAGAGTGCTGTGCGAGCCGATACGTCGGTGGTTCTGATAGGTCACAGTGGAGGTGGCGCTATCGCAGTATTGATGGCTCCTCTGTTGTTGCAGGAACGCATAGATGTGGCGGCAGTAGTGACGCTGGCAGGCAATCTGGATACACGTGCCTGGACGGACTATCACGACTATCGACCACTGCACGGGTCATCGAACCCTGCAGAGCAGCCGGCGTTGAGTCATGATATCAAGCAATACCATCTTTCTGGAAGTGATGACAGTAATATCCCCGCCAGCCTGGTCGGTCGCTATTTCGATAAGCAGGATGCTGTCGAACCGGAGATCGTGTCATCTCAATCACACGCATGTTGCTGGGAAAATATCTGGCGCGAGATGTTGAGTCGTATAACACATGAGACAGTTGCCCGGGACGTTGAACGATTGGAACAACGAGAAAATGCGCTGGCTCAGTGATTATTGTAAAATTCGCCCGCAACAGAATCATCAACTTCGCTATGTCCTCAGAATCCCCTCCAGCCAGCAGACGTATCGCACTCGGTATCGAATACGACGGCAGTCGTTTCTGTGGCTGGCAGATGCAGTCACATGGCACGCGCACCGTTCAGGAACAGGTGCAGCAGGCGCTATCGAAAGTCGCAGATGAAGCCATTACTGTAACCTGTGCCGGGAGAACGGATACGGGTGTCCATGCCAGTTGTCAGGTGGTACATTTCGATAGCACTGCCGATCGGCTGTTAAAAGCCTGGGTGATGGGTGTGAATACCCATCTGCCGGATGACGTTTCTGTCATCTGGGCGCATCCGGTCAATCAGACATTCAGTGCGCGTTTCTCCGCGACCATGCGCAGCTACCGTTATGTGCTATTCAACCGCAAGACCCGAAGTGCCCTGCTCGATAAACAGGTCGCATGGGTCTACGATGAACTGGATGTCGATGCGATGCATCAGGCGGCACAGTCATTACTGGGAGAAAACGATTTCTCATCGTTCCGGTCTTCCATGTGTCAGGCGAAACATGCCAATCGCTATATGGAATCCATACGGGTGCAGCGGCAAGGCGATTTCATCTACTTCGATATCACTGCCAATGCTTTCCTGCACCACATGGTGCGCAATATCGTCGGTAGCTTGCTGGTGGTCGGCAGGGGAGAGCGGCCTGTCAGCTGGATACGTGAATTACTGGCACTGAAAGACAGGACACGTGCGGGGAAAACATCAGCGGCTGAAGGACTGTATCTGGTTGCTGTGCGATACCCGGATGAATATGGTCTGCCATCAACAGGCATGTTGCCCCGGTTTGATTGATAGCGACAGTGACCGACATCGGGCAGATCAGCTTTGAATCCTGACTCTGTCTGTCCATGTGTTAAAATTTGCGTATGACATATTATGCGCTCACATTGCTGGCACTTGCCGCCCTTATCGGTTTTACCATGGTGTACATCGGTGTCCGCTACCGCCACGGTACTGTCAAACTCGCCATGGCACATGCCTTCTTTGCCGTCGCGGGTCTGGGTGTGCTCGGCGCACAGATCTATCAGGGTGAGATGGATAAATACAATAACCTCGCTGCCTTGTTGCTGCTGCTGGCTCTGATCGGTGGTGGACTGTTATTCGCCTTGCGTGAGAAAGACCAGCCGCCGCCGATGGTGATGGTGTTCTTTCATGCGATCATGGCCTTATCGGGACTGGGTGTGATGGTTCTAGGGCTTCGTTAGGTCGTAATAAACCATGTCAGCAGGCTATATTCGAGTTCATGTACGTTAATCATTTGTGCCCTGAATCCTCATGCTAAACGAAACCCGCTTACAGAAAACAGTCCGAAATCAACGGCAGGCGTTGAAAGATCTGCTGTATGAATCCATGACTGAAGTGGCTGATGCATGTGCGCGCAGGATGGATGACCATGAAGCGCTGGAGACGATCCTCGCAGACGAGATGGCGAAAGCCGCATACTGCAAATATCTCTGGGTGCTGGACAAACATGGACGACAGTTGACCGAGACAGTAACACGTAAAGGCATCAAGGAAGGAACGATCGGGCGCGACCGTATCGCCCGGCCCTACCTGCAACGAGCACTCAAAGGCGAGGATTACTATCTCTCGGAAGCGTATATCAGTCGCAACAGAAAACGTCCCTCACTGACAGCAGTGAAGCTCATCCACGACGAAGACGATCAGGTAGTCGGTTATCTGGGTGCCGATTTCGATCTGCGTGAATTACCGCACACCGCAGAACAGTATGAAGCCGAAAAGAACTGGTTGCAGGTCAAGGGTGACCCAGCCATCCGTGGTAGCCTGTTTACTCAGCAACGTGTAGAGAGCGCCATGGACGCAAAGATCGACGATGTGCTCAGTCTGTTAGAGGAGATGATACTTGCGTTGGGTGTGTTTCACGCCAAACTGCATTTCTCAAGCAGTCGTGCCACACTGTGGCGAGTCGATGACCCCTATAGCTACCAGATACTGAATATCGACGAGTTAACAGACCCGGATATCATCCTGGCGTATCACCATCAGGATTATTTTGACAAAGCCATCGTCGAGCCTGAAAAAATATCGCGTATATTCCAGCAGTTCAAAACCCTGCGTTTTGCCGATGAGACGATCTACCTTCGCGCCGGCTCGCTCAATGTCGTGAACGGCATGGTCGGTCTGAATTTCTCCTGTGATGGTTCACACTACATGGACTACAACGAATTTCTCGACAAGGATATGACGTTCTGGTTTGGTAGTTGACGATCGAGACAGTATTTACAGATTGTTGGTGGATTGATAACTAAGTCGTCGCGGTCTGAATAATCCTGTGTCAGCCGAGTTTTCAGTATATTCTGTTCCGTAAAAAAAACCACTTCGGTTCTGTGATGCAAAAAAGATTGCTTCATGCCTCGCAATGACTAATAATTCTCTCGTCTAAGTTATTGAACCTGTAGAAAATAATGCACCGTACCCGTGTTAAAATATGTGGGCTTACCCGCTCTGAAGATGTGAAGGCTGTGGCGATGGCCGGGGCGGATGCGATTGGCCTGGTTTTTTATGAGAGAAGTCCGCGTAATGTCGGCGTCGAGCAAGCAGCAGAGCTGAGTCGCTTGGTGCCTGCTTTTGTGACCACGGTGGCGCTGTTCAAGGACC
>WFUQ01000097.1 GCA_015484935.1 Gammaproteobacteria bacterium | reverse complement strand
TTGTTGCAGCACATCACGTTCGCCCTGCAGTTGTTCTGTCACAGCTGCTAATTTCTGCTCAAGTTCAGCCAGTGTTTCATTGGTCTGGCGTATCTCGGCTTCACGAGCCAGCACGCCCTGTTGCGCATCTTTATCACGGATGATGCGTAACCAGTTCGCGCCCATCCAGACACCGTCTCGCGTGACCACGCTCTCATGTGCTTTGAGCGAAGCACGCATAGCCAGAGCCGCTTGCAGGTCGGCAGCAGCATAGACACCACTGACGAACTGTTCAACATTGATGGCAGATGTGATCTTGCTGCTGAGTAATTCGCTATCGACAGACGAAGGATCGGTCGCGCTACTGGTTTCGACCAGTAACAGATTGCTTTCAGCGAGTTCATTGAACGAATCGCATAGCGGTGCGATCTGATCGACGCAGACGGCTTCGAGTGTATCCCCCATCACCGTTTCGACAGCCCGCTCCCAACCGCTTTCGACGGTCAGATTTTCTGCAAACCGTTGTTTGTCAGCCAGACCTTTGCGTTCCATCCATTGCCTGACCGACTTGTCGGTTTTACCCAGTGCGGATTGTTGCAAGGCTTCGAGTGACGATAACTTGCCCTGACACTCGTGGATATTGCGTCGATGTTCTGCTGACAGCTGCTCGGTGGCAACGATATTTTCGCGTGCGGAACGGATCTTCGCCAGCAGATCGGACAGAGCCTCTTCTTTGACCTGCTTGTCGTTTTTAGCCGTTTCCAGTTTCTGTTGCAGTTCGACTATCTGCGCTTCTATGTCTTCGCCTTTCAGCGCCTGCTGTTCCGCATCGATGCGATGCAGACGTTGCTTCAACTGTTCTATATTGCGCTCCAGTTGCTCCATGCGTGAACGCTGCACCTGTGCCTGTTGACTGGCATCGGAATATTTCTGATTGACCTCATCCCACGACTGCTGCCATTCGTGCATGGCGTTCTCGGCAGTCTGATAACTTTCATTAATCCTGGCTTCTTCTGCCTGCATGCTCTCCAGCTGTGGCTTGTCGGTCGCCAGATTCTGCTCCAGCTGCTCGATGGTGCTCTTGTCTGTCTGCAGTGCCGTGCTCGCACCTGCCATCGCCTGTTCGATCTGCTGCAGGTCTGCTTTCTGTCGTTGCTGCAGATCCTGCTGGTGTTTGATACTCTGTTCGGTCTTGGATATCTCGGCACCGATGTTGTAATACTGTTCCTGAATCTTGTTCAGTGAATCATTGCTTTCGGTATGCACCTGACGTTGTTGCTCGATTTCAGATTCGACATGACGTTGTTCCGCAACCGCCTTTTCCAGTTTGATCTCGGTGTCGGCGATCTGTCGATCACGCTCGTCCAGTTCGACTTTCAGTTCACGCCAGCGCAACGCCAGATGTTCGGCTTTTAACTTGCGCTCTTCCTGTTTCAGTTCTTTGTACTTTTCTGCAGCACGACTCTGTCGTTGTAGTCGGCTTAACTGCTTTTCGATCTCTTCCTGCAGATCCTGCAGTCGATCGAGATTATCGCGGGTATGACGGATACGGTTTTCTGTTTCACGACGGCGTTCCTTGTATTTGGATATGCCTGCTGCTTCTTCGAGGAAGGTACGCAACTCTTCCGGTTTCGCTTCGATCAGACGCGAGATCATGCCCTGTTCGATGATGGCATAACTACGTGGTCCCAGCCCGGTACCGAGGAACAGGTCGGCGATGTCTTTACGACGACAACGTGTGCCGTTCAAGGAATATTTGGACTGCCCGTCACGTGTCACCTGACGTTTTACCGATATCTCATTGTACTTGGCAAACTCACCACCGACCTTGCCTTCTGAATTATCGAACACCAGTTCGACCGTGGCCATACCGACCGGCTTACTTGCAGAGGAACCACTGAAGATCACATCGTCCATCGACGCACCACGAAGATGCTTGGCTGAAGACTCACCCATCACCCAGCGCACAGCATCGATGGTATTGGATTTACCGCAACCGTTAGGACCGACGATGCCAGTCAGGTTACCGGGAAAATTGATGGTGGTTGGATCAACGAAAGATTTGAAGCCAGCGAGTTTGATCTTGCTAAGACGCATGTGCGTTTTTATACCCTGAGTGTTGCCGAAATTTTTATGATTATTTGCGGCTCAGTATACATGAGCGGCGGTGAAAATCGACAGGGAATTCTGCTATCCGGTCACGTATAATAGCCATCCAGAGCACTTATTCACACAACATAGAATCTCCATTAAGCATGTCCAGTAAGCCATCAAAAGAACTAGAAACTTTTATCAATCCTCAGCCTGACCGGGATTACACCATCCGTATCGATATCCCTGAATTCACCTGTCTGTGCCCCAAGACCGGGCAGCCGGACTTCGCTACACTGAACCTTGAATACGTGCCAGATAAGCACTGTATCGAATTGAAATCGTTGAAGATGTACGTCTGGTCATTCCGTGATGAAGGGGCATTCCATGAAGCCGTGACCAACCAGATTCTGGAAGATCTGGCACAGGCATGCAATCCGAAATTCATGCGCCTCACAGCAGAATTCAATGTGCGTGGTGGCATCTACACTTCCGTGGTCGCCGAACATCGTGACCCGAAATGGACACCACCTGCACCGGTCGAGCTGCCCTGATTCCACACCATGCCCTCTTCGTCAGCGGCAACCTTTCTCGGCATCGATATCGGCACCTCGGGCATCCGCTGCTGTTGCATCGATTCGCAGTCGAACGTCGTCGCTGAAGCCAGCAAGGCGCACTCCACATCCGGCACACGACTACCCGCAGAGACGGCTCTGCAATGGCGCGATGACTGCTTCGAACTGGTTCGTTCCCTGGCCAGTCAGATAGATGCCAGCACCATCCAGGCGATCGCCGTCGATGGCACGTCCAGCACCGTCTTGTTCGTCGATCAAAACGGCCATCCGGCCACCGATATATTGATGTACAACGATGCCAGCTGTGTCGAACAGGCTGAGTTGATCAGCGCAGTCGCACCGGGCGATTCTGGTGCACATGGTGCCAGCTCCACGCTTGCCAAAGCCCTTGCCCTGTCGCCCTCATCCAGCAAAGCTCATATGCTCTGCCATCAGGCAGACTGGTTGAGCAGTTGTCTCACTGGCAAGTTCGGCGTGACTGATTTCAACAACGCCCTGAAAGCCGGTTATGACTGCCACGCGCTACGCTGGCCAGAATGGATCAGTGAAACCGGTTTCCCCACCGATAGATTACCGGCAGTCCACGCGCCCGGAACGATATCGGGCAACATCGACAAGCCGATCGCAGACAGGCTCGGCCTCGATGCCAACTGCAAGATCATCGCCGGCACCACGGACAGTATCGCTGCATTCATCGCGACTGGTGCCGACAGGCTCGGTGATGCGGTCACCTCTCTGGGAAGTACACTGGTGGTCAAACTGCTCAGCGACACACCTGTGTACTCGGCTAAACACGGCATCTACAGTCACCGCTATCATGCCAGTGACGATAGACCGCTGTGGCTGGTCGGTGGCGCATCGAACAGCGGTTGCCGCATACTCAGTCAGCTGTTCACACAAACACAACTGGATGCGATGACCACACAGTTACGACCGGAAAAGCCGACCGGACTTCAGTATTATCCACTGCCGTCAGACTCGATCGGAGAACGCTTTCCGATAGCAGATGCGACACAGGAAGCGGAGATAACGCCGCGCCCCGATGATGATGTCGAGTATTTTCAGGGGC
>WFUQ01000096.1 GCA_015484935.1 Gammaproteobacteria bacterium | reverse complement strand
CTTGAACGCTGTGGTATACCAATATAATGGCACATCGGTGTAGAATTTTGTAGTAGCTAATTCGATTTCTGAATTTCAAACTGAGCCATTACCCACAGCTTGCGTGACTTGACACGCTGCCTTAAAGCTTACAATATTATTCTCAGGCTAAACGTGAGGGAATGTTATGACTGAGCAACAGGAACCGGATTATGTCGGTCAGGAACGTCGTGAGGTAGATAAACGGCGTGAGCGTCCACCGGAAAAAGTGATCAACGTCCAGGTTGATCCCAAGGGCGAGGAGCGACGCGAGGGCTTCGCCCGACGTAAGGACGATGACGGCCTGCATGACTGGGATTTTGAGTAATAGATCCTGAAACACGGTATCCGGGATACACGTCCTGTGTACCCCGTAGCACTTCTATCCGATGACACTTTCTATCCTGTATCAGGATGACCATCTTTTGGTCATCGACAAACCGGCGGGTCTGTTGTCTGTTCCCGGCAGGGGTGAACACAAGTTCGATTCTGTGGCGACACGTGCATTACAGATCGATGCCGATGCGAAAGTCGTGCATCGACTCGACTGCCATACTTCCGGTGTCATGCTGATGGCGATAGGTAAAACCGCGCAGGTGGAACTGAGTCGTCAGTTCCATGATCGGGAAACCGAAAAAGAATATATCGCAGTGGTGCAGGGTATCGTTGCAGAGTCTGATGGCATCATCGACCAGCCGATGCGATGTGATATCGATAACCGGCCGCGACAGATCATCGATCATGTACATGGCAAGCAGGCGATCACCCGGTGGTCGAAACTTTCGGCAGATGATCAGACCAGTCGTCTGCTATTGCGCCCGATCACCGGTCGCTCCCACCAGTTGCGGGTACATTGCCGGTTCATGCAGCATCCGATCGTCGGAGATAATCTGTATGGTGAACGCAGAGGTGATGAACGGATGTTGTTACATGCGCAGACACTGACGTTCACGCATCCGGCAAGTGGTGATGAGATGGTTATAAGCTCACCATGCGACTTCTGAGTCGATAGCCTAATTGACATCCCACTGACTCAGGATGCTGGAACGGATATAGATACCATCGTATTCCAGTATCACACCATCTGGTGTGATTTCATCCAGAGTCAACTGGCGGGTCAGCCGGTCACCCTGTTCCATGAAGTTACCATTGATGACGACGCTGCGTTGATGCGGGTTGCTCGAATAGACATGCGCTGAAAACTGTAACTCGGGAACAGCGGCCTGAATATCAGCAGGGAGTTCGTAGATATCCAGGATGGTTTTTTCGGTTATAGGATGTGTACTCCGAGTCTGGACAGGGGTGGCTGTTTCAGTGTTGGGCGGTGTTGTTATCGCAGCCTGTTCGACTGGTTTTACAGCAGGTTTCGGTTCGACTGATGATGCGGCTTGGGTTGTTTTCGCAGGCTCGGGTAAAACCCTGTCGACAGGACTGTCTTGCACAAGCTCTGGTTTCACGGTAGCGACTTGCGGCACGGTTGTTTTTTCTTCGTCAGATCTGAAGATATAGAGTAATACCAATGCATTGATCAAAATTGCGATGATCAGCAGATACGGCCAGAGCGTTTTCTTCTGAGTCTGATATTGCAGGCTGGAAGAATGTATCGTCTGTACGGTGGGGGAGTCGCCGTGCCCCCGTTCCTGCTCGGATTTTTTCAAGGCTTCGAGTATGTATGACATCAGCTTTCCCGTGTGGTGTCAGACGTGGTAGTGAGTACCGGTGTGGTCTCGCCCAGTTCAGTATTGAGGTGGATAAAAGTGAGCGGCCCGGCGACCCCGTCCGGTACCAGCCCTTTGCTGAGCTGAAATTTTTTCACCTGATCGATCAGCTCCTCATCATATGTGTCGTGGATGGTGGGGGTATCGTTATAACCGTACAGGCGCACCATCTGCTGATCCAGCCATTGTACCATCGGCCCGTTGCTGCCCGGCGCCAGCGCTTTTACGTAGAAAGGCGGGTTCTTCCATAAGACGGTAAATTCACCTAACCAGTGCTTGTCGAGTTGCGCGGCCTCGATGTCTAACTGTCTGTCATCAGCGATCAGCGTCACGGTTTCCTCATCCAGTCTGGTGACCAGAGCATAAGCCGATCTGCCGTCGGTGTTATACAGCTTGACCACGGCCGGGCGATTCAACCGGCGCATGCTGGTCAGATTGCCCTGCTTGTGCAGGCAACTCAGGCCGAACAGGCGAGCATGTTTGCAGGCCGATAGATGTCTGTTCTCATCGTATTCATGATCCCACAGCCGGAACAGGGAAGCATACGCAGCAGCTTTGTTGTCACTGTTACTGGTGTCGATATAACGTGCTATCTCATCGCTGCTGACCGGTTCGGCTGGTGAGGTAGTGTTCTGTGCGGTGACCACAGGATGGATTGCCGGCACTGGTACAGGTTCCGGTGTGCTGTCTTCAGCTGTGGTTTCGACGAGCTGTTGTAGCTGTGTTGCAGGGCGTGGTGCCGTTCTTTCTACGGTGTTCTGCATACTGGAGCGATAAAGCGCAAAAGCCAGTGCGCCAATGACAAGTGTCGCGGTGACACCGGCAAACACCGGCCAGGAAAAAGAGCCCTGTTTTTTATGTGTCACGTTTTTTATCTCGCCGAACACTTCTTTGGCTGCCTGTTCCATGGTCGCGTTATCGACTGAATATTTATTTTGTACATAGGCTCCCAGCAGGGCGCGGTCGCACAGTATATTGATCAACCGCGGGATACCTTTGCTGAGCTGGTAGAGTTTTTTGATAGTCGGTTCAGGGAACAGCTGAACATTCTGACCGGCGACAGCCAGCCGGTGATTGATATAGGCCTTTATGTCTTCGCGTGAGAGCGGTTTGAGATGGAAACGTGCGGTGATACGCTGTGCCAGTTGTCGCATCTCATCGGTCGATAATATATCGATCAGTTCCGGTTGTCCGAGGATGATGATCTGCAACAGCTTCTGTTTATCTGTTTCCAGATTGGTAAGCAGGCGCAGTTGTTCCAGTACAGGTTTGTCGAGATTCTGCGCTTCGTCGATGATCAGTACATTTTTTTCACCACGGCCATGACTCTCTATCAGGTGACTGTTGATGAGATCGACGTGAGTCTTGATGGTGTCGGAATCATCATGCGCTATCTTCAGTTCATCGCAGATCGTCGCCAGCAACTCATTGGCCGTGACCTTGGGGTTGAGCACCAGTGCGATATTGGCATTGTCCGGAATCTGGTTGAGCAGGCACCGGCACACCGTGGTCTTGCCGGTACCGACTTCGCCGGTCAGTAGCAGGCAGCCACCTTCGCTGTTGAGTCCGTATACCAGATGTGCCAGTGCCTCACGATGTTGTGGCGTCATGAACAGATAACGCGGGTCAGGCGCGATAGAAAAAGGCGCTTCTTTGAAACCGAAATAGTCGTTATACATGTTTATTCAGAGAGAATCGCTGGCCTGTCAGGGTGGCTGAGGGTCTATATTAATACAGGCGTGTGCCACTGTAACACGGTAAGGTTGTTTTATAGAAATCCGGGCTCACATTTATATCGCATTCAGCCTAGAATGGAACCATGCGAATCTTCCACGACCCGGCTCATGTCTGAAACGCAGTATCCACACCTGTTCACACCGATCAAACTCGGTGGTGTGACGCTGAGTAATCGCGTCATCATGGGTTCCATGCATACCGGGCTGGAAGAAGCGCGTGGCGGTTATCACAAGCTGGCAGAATTCTATTGCGAGCGCGTGCGTGGTGGTGTGGGCTTGATCGTCACCGGGGGGATATCACCTGACTTCCGGGGGCGATTGGCACTGCCCGCCTCCCAGCTCAGTTATCGCTGGCAACTGGCGAAACATCGTAAATTGACCACCGCAGTCCATGATGCAGGTGGTGCGCTGTGTCTGCAGATACTGCACGCCGGTCGCTATGCCATGCACCCGTTTGCAGTTGCGCCATCGGCGATAGCGTCACCGATCTCGCCGTTCAAACCCAGGGCGTTGTCATCGAAAGCTGTCCGTCGCACCATCGATAATTTCATCCACACTGCGAAGCTGGCTGAACAGTCCGGTTACGACGGTGTAGAAGTGATGGGTTCAGAAGGGTATCTGATCAATCAGTTCATCTGTCAGCATAGTAACCGACGCGATGATGAGTGGGGTGGCAGTTTCGAAAACCGTATCCGTTTTGCGCTGGAGATCGTACGTGGTATCCGTCAGCAGACAGGTAAGGATTTTCTTGTCATCTATCGCCTGTCCATGCTCGACCTGCTGGAGCAGGGCAGTGACTGGCAGGAAGTGGTCGAGCTGGCGAAAGCAATCGAACAGGCGGGTGCGGATGTCATCAATACCGGTATCGGTTGGCACGAAGTGCGTATCCCGACGATAGCAGCCAGCGTACCGCGTGCTGCTTTCAGCTGGGTGACGCAGCGACTGAAACAGCAAGTCAGTATCCCGCTGATCACATCCAACCGCATCAAC
>WFUQ01000095.1 GCA_015484935.1 Gammaproteobacteria bacterium | reverse complement strand
GCTGTAGCTATCAGCAAGCCAATCGAGAGCTGGCGCGAGCGGCGGTGTCACTGACCGAAAGCCTGCTCTCAGATATCGCCAGCCATAGTCTGACGGCTCAGCCACAGGATGAGACGCAGGCAAGTTACCAGCCGTTTCCGCAAGCAGGTGACTTTCAGTTCAGTAGCGAACAGTCCGCACGCGATATCTATAACTTCGTTTGTGGTACCCGTTATTTTCAGTTGGATTATCAGTGCCAGTTGGCGGATGCCCTCATCATGGTCAGTGATGTCATCGCATTCGATATGCACGGCGCACTCGATGCGCCGACAGCCGAGCGAGATGGCTATCTCACCATCCAGTGCAACCCCGGCATCCTCACCGTGAAGATCGCCACATAACCCCGGTCTGAAAGAGAAATTACCACTCGAGATATACGATATAATCCCGCCATGAGCGATTCACAGAGCTACCGGCTGGTAGAGACACGACTACAGGAAAAGCTGGATAACGGCACCACACGCTGCAATCTGTGCCTGTGGCGATGCAAAATAGGGCACGGCCAGCGAGGTTTCTGTCAGGCACATGTCAATCGCGATGGCACACTGTACAACCTGTCCTACGGCATCATCTCGGCGATCGATGTCGATGCCATCGAGGACAAGCCGGTCAAACACTACCGGCCCGGCACCAAAGTCATGTCGGTCGGCAGTTATGGATGCAGCTTCCGCTGTGGCGGTTGCCACAATCTGGAGATATCCTGGGGTGTCGAAGCGCTGGATGAGCTGGCGAAAGGGGAGTCGACCGTCGCCTGGAGCCCACCCGAAAAACTCATCGAAACCGCCCTCAAACTGGGTGTCGATGGTATCGCCTTCACCTATTCAGAACCCGCGGTATGGCTGGAATATGTCATCGATGCCTGCAAACTGGCGCACGAAGCCGGTCTGTATACGGTCTACGTCTCCAACAGCTACGTGACCGATGAAGCGCTGGAACTGGTCGCACCGCATCTGGATGTGCTGTGTTCCGACATCAAGAGCATGCGCGATGATTTCTATCAGGAGATATGCCGTCCCGCCAAAGTCGAGCAGGTACTGGCATCGATCAAAAAAGCACACGAGCTGGGCATCCATGTCGAGACCCGTACCAATATCATCCCCGGAAAAAACGATAACCCGGCAGAACATTACGAGATAGCCTGCTGGATACGCGACAATCTGGGAGCAGACAGCCCCTGGCACATCACCAAATTCTTCCCCGCCTATAAACTCAGCGATGTACCGCCAACCCCTGACGAGTCGCTGTTTGCCGCCGAAGAACAGGCGCTGCGGGCAGGACTGAAATCGGTTTTCGTGTATAATGACAAAGGTTGCGATTGCGCGACCGAGAACAGCCCTGTCGAGGATTACCTCAATCTTTCAGCTGAGGAGATCAACCAGGTCAAAAAGTGCGCAGCGAGCTGTTGTGGCGACGAAGGTGTCTTACTCAAAAAATATGAATCTTAGTTATAGTGGTGAACAAGCATGACGAGAATGGTTAATTGTGTTGTATTGAAAGCAGAAGCAGAAGGACTGGACAAACCACCGCATCCGGGTGAAGTAGGGCAGCGCGTTTTCGAAAATGTCTCCAAAGAAGGCTGGAAGCAGTGGCTGGAACGCCTGACCACCATCATCAACGAGAATGGTCTGAACACAGCAGATCCAAAAAATATCGAACTGATTGAAAAACACATGCTGGGTTTCTTCTTCCAGGAAGGTGATTACGGCCAGGCACCTGCCGGTTTTCAGGCTGGCGGTGGTGGCGGTAAAAAATAGCTAGTCTGCCAGCATTGATCGATTAAAAAAGCCACTCATAACTGAGTGGCTTTTTTTGTGGGTTTTATCTGTCTGAGCCTTACGGATAGGGCATATAACTGTCACGTTGGGCTTTGAGGCGTTCCTTCTTAGGGGTGTTTTTCTTAACGAAAACGAATATACTGCGAAAACCAGCTGACACAGGACTTTTCAGTGTAGTAGTCATAATGATGAAACCGAAGAACATCACGGACCTGGCCCACCAGACGCGCCGCCATTGGCACATACTCCCCGATTTGCTCAAGCATATTAGCATCTCCTTATGCACGTCCTCTTTTGCCCCTTATTATCGTAATAAGAGGACTGGGGTGGCAATATATTACAAGAATTATGAGGACTGGGGAGTCCTCATATCACCAAGTTATACGCTTAAATCACATTAGGGCAATGACGTGAACATATTAAAATCATTATTC
>WFUQ01000094.1 GCA_015484935.1 Gammaproteobacteria bacterium | reverse complement strand
ACCTTCTACTGTCCAGGCGATGGTCTCGCCTCCCAGAGCGACACGGATAACCTCATGTACATCACCCACGCTGACGCCATAGCGAGCGACTGACTCGTAATCCATCTCGATGTCGATGTAGCGTGCCGACCCGACCCGTTCGGCATAGGCGGAGCGGGTGCCCGGTATGTCGAGTAGAACTGCCTCGATCTGTTCACCGAGTCGTTCGATTACATCGAGATCGGGTCCGGCCAGTTTTATGCCGACGGGGGTGCGTATGCCGGTTGCCAGCATACTGGTGCGGGCTTCGACCGGCATTAACCAGCTGTTAGCCGCCAGTCCGGGCACCTGCACGATGTCGTTCAGCTCGCGTTTGATGCCTTGCAGTGTCTGGTCCGGGCGCCATTGATCACGTGGCTTCAGCTGGATGGTAGTTTCGATCATCGTCAGTGGCGCAGAGTCAGTTGCCGTATCGGCGCGGCCGATCTTGCCGAAGACGCGTTTGACCTCTGGTACGGTTTTGATGAGTCTGTCCGTCTGCTGTAATAACTCCGCTGCTTTACCGGCCGACAGGGCGGGCAGTGTACTCGGCATATAGAGCAGGTCGCCCTCGTCGAGTGTCGGCATGAATTCGACACCGAGTTTCTGATAGGGCAGAAAAGCGCTGAGCAGTATCACGATGGCGATTGCCATAGTCATGCCAGCGTGATTCAGGGCGGCAGCCAATACGGGTCGGTATATTGCAGCCAGCCAGTTGTTTACCGGGTTGTCCTGTTCAGGACGGATACCACCACGTACCAGATAAGCTATCAGCGCGGGTACCAGTGTTACCGAGATACCGGCTGCTGCTGCCATCGCATAGGTTTTGGTGTAAGCTAGCGGTGAAAACATCCGCCCTTCTTGTGCTTCCAGCGCAAAGATAGGCATGAAACTGACCGTAATGATGATGAGTGAGATAAACAACGGTCTGCCGACTTCACGCAAAGCAGCAGCGATAGTTTCATCGGTGGCATCAGTGTGACTGCCTTCCAGTCGCTTATGGACATTTTCGATCATCACGATAGCGGCATCGACCATGGCGCCGATAGCGATAGCGATACCCCCCAGTGACATGATGTTGGCGGTGATGCCTTGCAGGGACATCACGATGAAAGCAGTCATGATGCCGATAGGTAGTGAGAACAGGATGACCAGCGACGAGCGGGTATGGAACAGAAACACAGCACAGACCAGAAATACCGCGATGAACTCTTCGATGAGCCGATGGCTCAAGGTATCGACAGACCGATTGATCAAGCCGGCACGATTGTAAGTTTCGACGATTTCGACACCTGCGGGGAGAGAATGTCGTAGTTGTTCGAGCTTCGTCTGTACCCGATCGATAGTCGCCAGCGCATTTGCACCGCGTCGCATCACCACGATACCACCGACCACTTCGCCCTCTCCGTCCAGTTCGGCGATGCCGCGGCGTGGTGCAGGCATGATGCGTACTTCGGCGATATCACCAACACGGGGCACCGCACCGGAATCCCAGTGATGCAACATCGGGGCATTACGTATGTCATCGATGTCGCGAAGATAACCGACACCGCGCAACAGATATTCAGCTTCTCCCATCTCCAGCACCGACCCGCTGACCTCGTGACTGGCATCGACGATGGATTTTTTTATCATGTTATAAGTAATCTCATGTGCTTCGAGCAGGGATGGATCAAATGCAACTTCGTAGGTTTTTTCGAACCCGCCTATAGTGGCAACTTCGGCAACACCCTCTATCCCTGAGAGCTCATAGCGCATAAACCAGTCCTGTATCGCGCGCAGGTCTGCCAGATCATGACGATGAGTCTTATCGACCAGAGCATACTGATAGATCCAGCCGACACCACTGGCATCCGGTCCGAGCACGATACTGGCATCGTCCGGCAGGCGTTCACGTATCTCGGTCAGGGATTCGAGAACGCGACTTCGTGCCCAGTACGGATCGGTACCATCATCGAAGATGATATAGATGTAAGCATCGCCAGTGAAAGAATAGGCGCGTACCACACGTGCACCCGGCGTGCCGAGCATGGCCGTGGCGAGCGGGTAAGTGACCTGGTCTTCGACCACCTGAGGGTCATGACCGGGGTAATGCGCACGCACGATGACCTGCACATCAGACAGATCCGGCACGGCATCCAGTGGCAATTGTTTGAGAGTATGGATTCCCGCGATGGTGATCAGGATGGCGATCAGTAACATGATGTGCCTGTTATGAACTGACCAGGTGATGATGTTATCGATGCGCATAGGAAAGTGGAGAGTTAACTCAATACATCACTGGCGGGACAGGCGTTTGAAGCCTGATTGCAGGGTGGCTTCAGAATCGATAAGAAATTGACCGCGGGTAACGACGTAATCACCCTGTCGCAGACCTGCGATGATCTCAGTCCACTGATGACCTTCAAAACCGAGCTTGACCTCGACAGCCTCGAACTTTTCATCGTCCACCTGCCGGATGACCCGGGTGCTGGCTTCGTCGTAGATGACCGCATCTGCAGGAACACGTAATACTTTATCGCCACCACCGGCATCGACATATGCACCGGCAAACGCGCCGGGTTCGAGCACGTCCGGCGTGACTTCGACATGAAAACGCAGGCTGGAATAAAAGCCGGCACGATTGTGAGTGACTTCGACCACCCTGCCGGGCCAGTTCCTACCCGGCATGTGGGCGACACCGAGACGACCTCTGTTTCCGACCTTCACACCGCGAGCGATTCGGGAGTAACTGCGCAGGTCTACCTCGGCCAGAGCAGGTGCCGTGATCTGTGCCAGTCTTGAGCCTGTGCTGACAGTCGACGTGGTATCTGCCATCACCCAGCTCACCTCACCAGAGAAGGGTGCGATAATCTCCAGATATTTTGAAAGTGGTTTATCCTGATCGTAACCGGCGAGCACCTCATCGCTGACACCCATGGCGAGTAATCTCTTGCGTAATGTCAGCGCCTGTTCGAGCTGCGCAGCTTCCATCGCATCAAGATAGCGCTCGAGAGTCGGATAATATGCAGCGACATCGACCAACATCAGAACTTCATCCTGCTCCACCCACTGTCCGGTCTTGACTACTATTTCCTGTACGCGCCCACTTACTTTACTGAGAACATCCTGCTG
>WFUQ01000093.1 GCA_015484935.1 Gammaproteobacteria bacterium | reverse complement strand
GTCTGTCGCATCGTCTGTTACGCATGCACTGGCAGGAAGCGAAACTGCCGCAGACATTCCAGATACTCGATTCTGACGACCAGTACCGGATGATACGTCGTATCCTGAAAGCACTGGAACTGGATGAAGCGAAGTGGCCGCCGCGTCAGGCGCAGGGTTTCATCAATGCGCGCAAAGACGAAGGCCAGCGACCACAACATATCGACACATCGAGAAACCCGCTCTACCAGCAACTGGTGAGGATCTACACCGCCTACGAAGAAGCGTGTCAGCGCGCCGGGGTAGTCGATTTTGCAGAACTATTGCTACGGACGCTGGAGCTGTTGCGTGACAACGATTCGCTGCTGACGCACTACCAGAATCGATTCAAACATATACTGGTCGATGAGTTTCAGGATACCAATACCATCCAGTACGCACTGATACGTTTACTGGCAGGTGATAGAAACAAACTGTTCATCGTCGGGGATGATGATCAGGCGATCTATGGCTGGCGAGGAGCCAGGGTCGAAAACATCCAGTTGTTTCAACAACAGTACAGCAGCGCACAGATCATACGACTGGAGCAGAACTACCGCTCGACTACCACCATCCTGTCAGCCGCCAATGCGCTGATCGACAACAATGCTGACCGACTCGGCAAAAAGTTGTGGACCAGCGGTGCCGATGGCGAACCGATAATCTATTACAACGCCTACAACGAACACGACGAAGCACGTTTCGTGATCGACAGGGTCAAGCAATGGGTAGAACAGGGTAACCCGCGTGCAGACATCGCGATCCTGTATCGCTCCAATGCCCAGTCGCGTGTTCTGGAAGAGCGCTTCGTCAGCGAGGCGATTCCGTATCGGGTGTATGGCGGCATGCGATTCTTCGAACGCGCCGAGATCAAGGATGCGTTGTCCTATCTCCGCTTGCTCGACAACCCGAATGATGATGCCGCTTTCGAACGTGTGGTCAATACACCGACGCGAGGCATCGGTGATCGTACGGTAGACAAGGTACGTGAGCTGGCGCGAGCGAAAAATTATTCTATGTGGGAAGCATCGCGTGCGATCATGGATGGAGACGGGCTGACTACACGCGCAGGCAATGCGCTGATGGCGTTCACCCGGTTGATAGAAGAGATGCAGAATGACACCAGAGATATCGAGCTATATGAACAGGTCGAGCATGTTATCCATGCCAGCGGACTGGTCGAGTACCACGGTCGGGAGAAAAGCGAAAAGGCTGATGCGCGGGTAGAGAATCTGGAGGAACTGACCAGCGCTGCACGAGGCTTCGATTTCGACGCAGAAGCGGAAGAACTACAGGGTATGGATATGCTCACCGCGTTTTTGACCCATGCTGCTCTGGAAGCAGGCGAAGGACAGGCCGCAGAGTGGGATGACTGTGTCCAGTTGATGACACTGCACAGTGCGAAGGGACTGGAGTTCCCGCTGGTATTCATCGTCGGTCTTGAAGAAGGGCTGTTCCCGAGCCAGCGTTCACTGGAAGAAGAAAACAAACTCGAAGAAGAGCGACGACTCTGTTATGTCGGTATCACCCGGGCAAGAGAACAACTGGTGGTGAGCTGTGCCGAACACCGACGTCTGTATGGTCAGGATATGTATCCGACCGCGTCGAGATTTATCAGTGAGATACCGGTACACCTGTTGCAGGAGATACGTCCCAAACCGGGTGTGTCACAACCTCTGTATACACCGACCAGACCTGCCGAGACAACGGAATCAGTCAATGGTGTCAGCATCGGGCAACGTGTCATGCACGCAAAATTCGGAGAAGGCTTCGTGACCAACATCGAAGGCAGCGGCACCCATGCACGCGTGCAGGTAAATTTTGAATTTGACGGCAGCAAGTGGCTGGTGATGGCTTATGCTAATCTGGAATCTTTGTAGAGATGCTGTTCACCGCAGAGACGCAGAGGGCGCAGAGTTACTACTAATAAATGTTTTCTCTGTGTTCTCTGCGCCTCGGCGGTGAGATAAAAAAAGAAGCATTGTGAATGTCGTGACGCTATCAGAACCAAGAGAGATTTTGTAAGCAGTCTCGATAATTGTGAGATACATGCGTAGGTACAGAGAGCGCAGAACGGTTGCTATTAATAATAACTGTTTTCTCTGCGTCCTCCGCGTCTCTGCGGTGAAATAAATAAAAGGTGTATTATGAAACGTCGTGATTTTATAAAAACTGCGAGCCTCGGCTCATTGACCGCAAGCGGTATCGCTGCACCGGCAGTGGTGCATGCCGGTAAAAAGATCAAGTGGAAGATGGTCACCACCTGGCCGAAAAATTTTCCTGTGCTGGGTACCGGTGCAAATCAACTGGCGAAGTTGATCACCGAGATGACAGATGGTCGTATCAAGGTGAAAGTTTATGGTGCAGGTGAGTTGGTACCGGCATTCGAAGTGTTCGATGCAGTGTCACGCGGTACCGCGCAGATGGGTCACGGGTCTGCATATTACTGGAAAGGCAAGATAGAAGAAGCGCAGTTTTTTTCAACTGTACCGTTCGGTATGAATTCACAGGAGATGACCTCGTGGTTGTACCACGGTGGTGGTATGGAGCTATGGGAGCAGACCTATATGCCGTTCGGTGTGATACCGGCGGCTGCCGGCAATACCACGGTACAGATGGCAGGCTGGTTCAATAAACAGATCAACAGTGTCGATGACCTGAAAGGCTTGAAGATGCGTATACCGGGTCTGGGGGGTGAGGTGCTGAAACGCGCAGGCGGTACCCCGGTCAACCTGCCGGGTGGTGAGTTGTTCACCTCGTTGAAGACCGGTGCCATCGATGCGACCGAATGGGTCGGCCCCTACAACGATCTGGCATTTGGTCTGCACAAGGCTGCCAAATATTATTATTACCCCGGCTGGCACGAACCGGGAACCACGCTGGAAGCCATCATCAACAGAGAGGCGTTTGAGAAACTACCCAAAGACCTGCAGGTGATCGTGAAAAATGCCTGCAAGGTCGTGAATCAGGATATGTCGACCGAGTTCACCGCGAAGAACAATTCGGCTCTGGAGACGCTTATCAACAAACATCATGTCGATCTGCGCAGACTGCCGGATGATGTGCTGGCGAAATTAAAAGGACTGTCGGAAGAAGTGGTGCTGGAGTTGGCGAACAAGAACCCGGCGGCGAAGAAGATCTACCAGTCCTATGACAAGTTCCGTAGACAGGTCACCGCATGGCACGATATCTCGGAGAAGATCTATTTTGATGTGAGATAGCGGGAGGCGGCAGGAACAAGTGACCGACGAACCCGCTATCGCCTCACCCTGTGTGCGTAACTGCTGTCTGGATGAAGAGGATATCTGTATCGGTTGTCACCGCAGCGTTCAGGAGATAATCGACTGGGG
>WFUQ01000092.1 GCA_015484935.1 Gammaproteobacteria bacterium | reverse complement strand
GTTCCGGTCTTGCCTGCGACTGTGTAATTCGCCACCTTCGCCAGCTTGCCGGTGCCTTTGTCGCTCACCACCTGCTGCATCATCTTTCGTATCTCGTGCGCCGTCTGCACCGACATCACGCGTTCACCTGCCACATCTTTATCGACTTTCAAAAAACTCACCGGCTTGATGACACCATCATCTGCCAGCGCCGCATACGCGCGCGCCAGTTGCAACGGTGTGACCGACAACCCATAACCGAACGCCATCGATGCGCGTTCGAAATCGTTATGCAACGCCCCCAACGACAAGCGACCTTTGGCTTCGCCGGGAAAACCACTACCGGTGTCCGCACCCAAGCCCAGACGCTGATACATATCCCACTGCTGCTCGGCATCGATCGCCAGTATGATCTTGCTGATACCCACATTACTGGATTTGGCTATCACGCCCGCCACATCGAGATCACCGTAATTGCGCGAATCGCGTATGGTATTGCCCTGCACCTTGATATGCCCCGGTGCAGTCTCAATCTTGTAGTACGGTTTCCAGCGACCACTTTCCAGCGCAGCTGCGATCGACAGCGGCTTCATGGTCGAGCCCGGCTCGAACACATCGGTGACCGAGCGGTTACGTGTCGCATCCGGTCGTAACTGACTGCGGTCGTTCACATTGAAGGAAGGCTGATTCACCATCGCCAGCACTTCCCCGGTATGCACATCCATCACCACTGCCGAACCAGCGACCGCATCATGTTTCAACACGGTTGCTTTCAGTGCACGATAGGTCAGATATTGCAGACGCTTGTCGATGCTCAACATCACCGGCTTGCCCGGTTCGACCTGTGCGATACCTTCGATATCATCGAAAGCACGACCTTTGCGATCGCGTATCACCCGCTTCTTGCCCGGCTCACCTTTCAACCAGTCATCGAACGCCAGCTCGATACCTTCCTGACCATTATCATCGATGTCGGCAAAACCGATCACATTGGCCGCTACCTCTCCAGTCGGGTAATAGCGTTTGTATTCATTCTGCAAGGCCACGCCGGTGACGTTCAATGCTGTGACTTCCGCTGCCAGCTCCGGCGACACCCTTCTCTTTAAATAGAGAAACTCGCGCGTCTGGTTCGCGTTTATCTTCTGTAACAGATCCGAGCTGCTGATACCCAGCAGTTCCGCCAACTGCGGCAGACGCACGGTATCGGTCAACGCCTTCTTCGGGTTCACCCAGATACTGCTCACCGGTGTACTGACCGCAAACGGTTCGCCGTTACGGTCGAGTATCTCACCGCGATGCGCCGGGATAGACACGGTACGCAACTGCCGTGCATCACCCTGTTCCCGATAGAACTCGCTCTGCAGAATCTGCAGATCAAACGCACGCAACAACAACACCGTCACCGCCGCGGTAAACACGAACAACACCGCCAACCGACGCCAGGGCGCCAGTGGTTTATCGGTTATCTTGAACGATGCGGTTTTCATGGCTGTACGAATATCACCTCATCTGCATCCGGTGTCACCATCGACAGGCGGGTGCGTGCAATCTTTTCGATGCGTCCGTGGTCGGACCACGCGCTCTGCTCAAGCTGCAACTGACCCCACTCGGTATTGAGTGCATCGATCTGGTATCTCAACTGCTGCACCTCAACGAATAACTTGCGGCTCTGATGTTTGCTGTAGATAAGCAACAGCGCAGAGATCAGAACCAGAATAAATATCAATGTCACAACAACAAGCACCCTTTGACGTGCGTTCACAACACCCTCTCCAGCACACGTAGACGCGCACTGCGGGATCGTGGATTCGATTTCAGTTCCTGCTCACCGGCGACCCGTGGCTTGCATGCCAGCCGGTACGGTAATGCCACATCCGGCTCCATCACCGGCAGTCCTCGTGGTATCGGCGGTCGTGAGACCTTCGCTTTCATAAAACGTTTCACCATCCGGTCTTCGATCGAATGAAAACTGATGACCGCCAGCCGACCACCGATAGCCAGAGCCGGCAGCATCGCCTCCAGCGCTGTTTCGATCGACTGTAATTCCTGATTGACGTGCATGCGTATCGCCTGAAAGCTTCTCGTCGCCGGATGTTTATGTTTCTCTTTTACCGGCATGGCCTGCTCGATGATACGCACCAGCTGTTCTGTTTCGGTGATGGGCTGTTCCTGCCGATACGCCAGTATCGCGGTGGCGATGCGCCGCCCGAACTTCTCCTCACCGTATTTCTTCAATACGAATACCAGGTCCTCCATCTCCACACGCATCAGCCACTCACTGGCCGACTCGCCCTGCGTGGTATCCATGCGCATATCCAGTGGGCCGTTGCGCATGAAACTGAAGCCGCGTTCCGCATCATCAAGCTGCGGCGACGACACTCCCAGGTCCATCAACACACCGTTGAATCGCTGTTCGAGCTGACTCTCTTTTAGCACCATAGCCACCTGACTAAAGTTGCAATGAACCAGTTTCAGTCGCGCCTCATCGGCAAACTGCCTGCGACCGTATTCGATCGCTGCCGGGTCGCGATCCAGTGCCACCACACGCCCCCTCTCATCCAGACGCTCAAGGATGGCGCGCGTATGACCACCGCGGCCAAACGTGGCATCCAGATACAGACCTTCCGGGTCGATACGTAACGCTTCGATCACCTCATCCAGTAAAACCGGCTGATGATCATGTACAGAATCCATTAACGCTTACAGTGACAAGTCTTCCAGAGCCGCAGGCATATCATCTTCACCCTGCTGCACCTGCTCAACCCATTCTTCCTGACTGCTAGTCCAGACCTCTTCGTCCCATATCTCGAATTTTTTGCCCTGACCGATGAGCACGATCTTCTTCTCCAGCTGCGCGAACTCCCGCAACATAGATGGCAGCAGAATGCGGCCATTACCGTCGAGCTCGCATTCAGTGGCGTAACCGATCAGTAATCGTTGTAATATCCGGGCTTGCTTGTTCAGACTGGGCAGAGCGTCCAGCTTCTTTTCGATGACTTCCCATTCAGGCAGGGGGTAAACCAGCAGACAATGATCACGATCGACCGTAATCACCAATCGACCACCACAGGCTTCCATCAGGCGATCACGATACCGGGAAGGCATCGCCATGCGACCTTTAGCGTCGAGTGCCAGATTGTTAATACCACGGAAGCTCATTGTTATTATTATTTGCCCAACATTTTTCTATGAAAAACCACAAAAAACCACTTTTCCCCACATGATGACACTATAGGTACTCTGCCACCCACGGTCAAGCAAATTTTGCCCCTAAAAACAGGGAAAATTTCTTTATGTCACAGCAACTTAGCTGATTTTCCCTAAAGTCGATTCAGGGGCAAAAAATAGACTTTTTATAATCATCAGCTTGGTGCTTAAAGCTCATAAATCACTTTAAGTTGAGGGTGGAAATCGGGGTTTGGGGGAAAGAGTGAAGTTTCACCGCAGAGACGCAGAGGGAAAATCTTTGATCCCTCTCGGGATAGACCCAATTATCAGAGGGGCGCTACGGGTGCGCAGTACCGGATAAGTCGGCACGCCCGACCAAGTAACACCGTCAAGTCAGCAGCTTACACATCCAGAGGACTTCTGACACCGCGCCCGCCACGGTTCAACACATGTGTATAGATCATGGTGGTCTTCACATCCTTATGACCAAGCAACTCCTGC
>WFUQ01000091.1 GCA_015484935.1 Gammaproteobacteria bacterium | reverse complement strand
GTCAGAGACCGCTGCCAGTGCCCTGATCATATCGCCGGAGCTTCAGGCTGAGTGTCATCTGCCTGCCATCATCACAGCTGAACCGCGCCTGGTGTATGCCCGCATCGCCAACATCCTGTTCCCGGCCGAGACCTATGCCGCGGGTATCTCGCCGCATGCACATATCGCAGACAGTGCCACGATCAGTGCTACGGCCTGTATCGAAGCCGGTGCCGTGATCGCCGACAAGGCCGTGATCGGTGATAACAGCTACATCGGTGCCTGTGCGGTCATCGAACACCACGCCAACATCGGTAGCAATACGGTAATCCACGCCAGTGTGACGGTCGGACACCATTGCAGTGTCGGTGATGATTCCATCCTGCATTCCGGTGCAGTGCTGGGTGCGGACGGTTTCGGTTTCGTGCGCGATGGCAGTCACAACATCAAGATACCGCAGGCCGGTGCGGTTCGTGTCGGCAACGATGTCGAGATAGGCGCCTGCACCTCGATCGACCGCGGTGCGCTGGAAGATACCGTCATCTGCGACGGTGTGAAACTCGATAATCAGATCCAGGTGGCGCACAGTGTGCACATCGGTGCCAATACCATCATCTCCGCTGCGACTGCCATTGCGGGTAGCACGCGAATCGGTGAAAATTGCATGATTGGTGGCTGCACCGGCATCCGTGAGCATATCGAGATCGCAGATAATGTGATGATCACCGCGCGTACACTGGTGACGCATTCGATAACCCGACCCGGCTCGTCTTATTCGTCGAGTACACCGATGGATGAAACGGCTTCGTGGCGCAAGAACAGTGCGCGTTTCCGCCAGCTGGACAAGATGGCACGCAGGATCACCGAGCTGGAAAAACAGCTCAAAAAACTGACTGCGGCTTCCGACAACGCAAAATAATCATGAGGACACCCTGTTGAGTGAAATGTATGTAGAGGAAATCCGAAAGTTTTTACCTCACCGATATCCCTTCCTGTTAGTCGACAGGGTTCTGGACTGCACACCGGGTGAAACCCTGACTGCGATAAAAAATGTTTCTGTCAACGAACCGTTCTTTACCGGTCATTTTCCTGAGGTGCCTATCATGCCGGGTGTGCTCATCATCGAGGCACTGGCACAGGCGACCGGTCTGCTCGGTTTCCGCACCATGAGTGAAGAACCCAGCAATGATGTGTTGTACATGCTGGTCGGTGTCGACAAAGTAAGATTCAAGCGACAGGTGGTGCCGGGCGATCAACTGATGTTGAAAGTGAAAGTCGAGCGCCGCGCCAGTGTCGTCTGGAAATTCAGTTGTGAGGCATCGGTCGATGGTGAAGTGGTGACCAAATGCGAGATGTTGTGCGCCGCTAAACCCAAGGACGAACTTTGATCCATCAGACGGCCATCGTCGATCGTGATGCGCATGTTGCCGAAGATGCAAGCATCGGTCCGTATTCCATCATCGAAGCTGGTGTGGTCATCGGCTCGGGTACCGAGGTGGGACCCCATGTCGTCATAAAAGGCCCGACCACCATCGGCAAGGATAACCGCATCTTTCAGTTCGCCAGCATAGGCGAACAACCACAGGACCTGAAATACGCAGGCGAAGAGACCCGTCTGGAGATAGGTGACCGCAATTCTATCCGTGAATATGTCACACTCAATCGTGGCACTGTCGATGATGAATCGGTGACCCGTATCGGTAGCGATAACCTGTTTATGACATCCTGCCACGTGGCACATGATTGCGTCATCGGTGATCACGTGATCCTGGCGAATGCCGTGGCGCTGGCAGGGCATGTGCACGTCGATGACCATGCCATCCTCGGTGGTTACTCCACCGTGCATCAGTTCACCCGCATCGGTGCGCACAGCTTCTCCGGTTTCGCCACGGCGATCGACCGGGACATCTTGCCGTTTTTTACGGTCGCAGGTAATCGCGCTCGTGCCGTCGGCATCAACAAGGAAGGTCTGAAACGCCGCGGATTTTCAGGCGATGCCATCAAGGCATTACAGAAAGCCTTCAAGCTGTTGGTGAAATCACCGGTATCCCACAAGGATGCGATGGAGAAGGTGGCGGAGCTGGCACAGGATTTTTCGGATGTGAAGCAGCTACTGGATTTTATCGAAGCCTCAGAACGTGGCTGGATACGCTAACCACACTTGCTGCTACAGTTCATCATTCACTAGACGCACCACAGCATATGCCACTTCCTCGTAGGGGTGGGCCAGCTTCAAGGCAGCAACCGCCGCTTTTATATGATGCTCTTCGCAGACCAGTTCGACCTTCAATTCATCCAGTACCTCCAGCGTATCCTGTTCGCCGATAGCCGGTGAACTGCCGGCTAACGGTCGAAACTGCCCCTGTCCAAGGCTCTGCCAGCAGCATCGGTCATACTGTCCGATGCGACCCGCTCCAGTCGCGAAAATCGCCTGTTTGACCGATTCCGCATCTTTTTCCGGTACATAAAAGCTGAGTTGGTACATCGCGAAAAGCCCTATAAAGTTGGCAGGAAACTTGGTGTCGAATAGCTTAGAATTTACCCCTTTATTTAATCACAGGATAGTTCCAATGAGCGGCGGTATTCAGCTTTCTTCAGAGATGATCAACGAGTTACGCGATGTAGTGGTG
>WFUQ01000090.1 GCA_015484935.1 Gammaproteobacteria bacterium | reverse complement strand
TGATGCGCGGCTTCGTCAAAGAAGCTATCTCGCTGATAAAATGGATACTCGCCACCTGGATCGCGGCCACCTTCGCCGCCAAGCTGGCTCCCATGTTACCCATCGATTCTGATGCGGCCGCACAGGCGACCGCTTTCGCAGTTCTGTTCATCACCATCTTCGTGGTCGGTTCACTCGCCAGTTTTGTGGTCAGTACTATCGTGAAGACCACGGGTCTGTCCGGCCCCGACCGTGTCTTCGGTCTGTTGTTCGGCGTATTACGCGGTGCCATGATCGTCGTGGTATTCGTCGTGATCGGTCAGAAAGTGTCGCTGCCGGATCAGGGCTGGTGGCAGGAATCGGTGATGCTGGAAAAATTTGAACAGGTCGCTATCAAGATGCAGGAGCTCATCCCCGGCATGCAACAACCTGCGATGGATACCAGAGAAGTGGTGAAAGATGCTGCGGGTAAAGTCATCGAAAATGTTGACCCGGCAGATGTGATCGAGATGATCAAACAATAATGTGTGGCATCGTTGGCATAGTCGGTAAAGGGCCGGTCAACCTCGACCTGTACGAGTCGCTGTCTGTCATCCAGCATCGTGGTCAGGATGCGGCAGGCATCGTCACCTGTCAGGATGGTAAATTCTTCATGCGCAAGGGCAATGGGCTGGTGCGCGATGTGTTCTTCAAGCAACACATGGAACGCCTGCAAGGTAATATGGGTATCGGTCATGCACGTTATCCCACAGCCGGCTGTTCATCCTCACTGGAAGCGCAGCCGTTCTATGTCAATTCACCTTACGGTATCGCACTGGCGCATAACGGTAACCTGACCAACACCGAAAAACTCAAGGCCGAACTGTTTCAGGAAGACATGCGCCACCTGAATACCGAGTCGGACACCGAAGCGATATTGAATGTGTTCGCGCACGAACTGGCACTGACTGCGCATCCGAAATTCAATCACGAAGACATCTTCCGTGCTGTCAGCGCGGTGCACGAACGCTGTAAAGGTGGTTATGCCATCATCGCCATGATCGTCGGTAAAGGTATCCTGGCTTTCCGCGATCCGAACGGTATCCGTCCCTGCGTCTATGGTACCCGTGAGAACAATGGTGTGACCGAATACATGATCGCATCCGAGAGCGTGGCATTACAGGCGCAGGGGTTCGAGCTGGTGCGCGACCTGGCACCGGGCGAGGCGGTATTCGTCAGTGAAGATTGCGAGTTGTTCACCCGGCAGTGTGCGAAGGAAGCGCATCTTCGACCCTGTATCTTCGAGTATGTCTATTTCGCACGACCGGATTCCATCATGGATAATGTATCGGTATACAAGGCACGGTTGAGGATGGGGCAGACACTGGTTCAGAAGATCCTGCGCGAACGTCCTGATCATGACATCGACGTGGTCATCCCGATTCCCGATACCAGCCGTACCTCGGCACTGGAAGTAGCGTATCACCTCAATACCAAATACCGCGAAGGTTTTATCAAGAATCGTTATATCGGTCGGACCTTCATCATGCCGGGTCAGACCGAGCGCAAGAAATCGGTGCGTCAGAAACTGAATCCCATCGATCTGGAATTTCAGGGCAAGAATGTATTACTGGTAGATGATTCCATCGTACGGGGTACCACCTCGAAACAGATTATCCAGATGGCACGTGAAGCAGGCGCCAACAAAGTCTACATGGCATCGGCTGCGCCACCGGTACGGTATCCGAATGTGTATGGTATCGATATGCCTGCCGAAGAAGAATTCATCGCCCATAACCGTACCATCGAACAGATAGCCGAAGAGATCGGTGCGGACTGGCTGGTGTATCAGGATCTGGAAGATCTGATCGATGCGGTGCGCAAAGGTAATGAGGATATCAAGGAATTCGATTGTTCCTGTTTCGATGGCAACTATGTCACCAACGATGTCGATGAAGAATACTTCGAGCGTTTGCAGAACAAACGTAATGACGCTGCCAAACGTACCACAGTATCCCGTGTCTCTGCTGAATCGGTCGAGCTTTAGCTGGATCACACGAACTTTTTTACCGCGATCGACTCATTACTATCGATACATCCATGATAGACACTTGAGGTGAGTTCGATGAGACGTTTTATCCCGGTACTACTGTTACTGTTGCCTTTACAGCTTCATGCACACGAGACTGAATCCCGTTACGATCGCATAAACCTCAGTGCCAGTGCGCAACAACAACTGCAGAATGACACACTGATAGCCACGTTGTATGCAGAAGAAGAGGGTAGTGATGCGGTACAGCTCGCCGACAGCGTCAATAAAAAGATACGCTGGGCAGTCGATTTCATCAAAAAACACAGACAGATAAAGCTGCAGACCAGCGCCTACAGCACCAGTCCGGTATACAAAAACAACAAGATCATCCGTTGGCGCGTGCGTCAGAGCATCACACTGGAGACGCGTGACATGACTGCGGGTAGCGAACTCATCGGTCGCTTGCAGAACAGACTGGCGTTGCAGTCGATGCAGTTTGCTGTCTCACCGGAAGCCAGAACCCGGGCAGATGATGCGCTTATCAGTGAAGCATTATCAGCGTTCGAACGCCGCGCGAAATTGATAACAGAACAACTCAAGCGCAAGCGTTACAAGATAGTCAATATCAATATATCGACCTCAGGCGGTGCCAGACCTTACCGTTCCTATGCACGTGCAGCGGTGATGGAGTCCGTCGCCGCACCGGCGATTGAAGCGGGCGAGCAGACCGTCCAGGTCAACGTAAGCGGTAATATCGAACTGGAGTAGTTCAGGAGATTCTGAATTGTTCCGTGTTTCCTTTATTGCCTGATGATGAGCTGATTGCCTTTCTGGCTCAGCCCCAGTTTTTTCAGGAATGACATACCCAGCAAGACTTCCTCCATACCCGAGTTGGGCAGGATGCTGGCTTTGATATCGTTCAGTTCTATATCTCCCAGTGCGACTGAATCCAGTCGGGTAGTGTAAGCCGTCGCCAACCCGTTGGCAGTCTGTGCCATGAAGGATCGACCCCGGCGCAGACCGAGACGATCTGCTGTCGCTTCTGGGATGGCGACGTTGGTCGCACCGGTATCCACCAGAAAGACGACTTCCTGACCGTTTATCCTGCCGGTGGCAACGTAGTGACCGAATTTGTTGCGTTGCAGGACGACTTCGCGTTGTTCACCTTGATAGACGGTAGCGAGGTTGCTGTTGGGGTTCTGCTGTTTTTCCAGCAGGTTGTTGAAGAATGCGAACAGCAGTATGCCGAACACCAGCCAGCCTGCGATGGTCATGTAGGTACCGGCTTTGCTGATGAAGGTGTCGTCTTTGTTGTCGGGTGTCGGCATGCCTGAATAGTGTGGCTTGAGAGAGATTAAATCAAGTGGTTTAGGGAGTGGCAATGATTGGACATTGTGTTTCGGCTTGCTGCCGACTGGCTTTTTTCTACAGCCCAGGAAAAGTAAGCAAAAGAAGGTCGCCCGGTAGTTGCTTGCCCTCATAAAAAAACATGAGGGTTCCCGAAAATTAGCGCACTCCGATTTAAGGTTGGTTGTTAACTGTTATCTCATCATTCTTTTTCCGGGTCGTTCCGATGCGCATCCATGCGCACCTCACTCAAAATGACATCCTTGTCATTTTGCCCCTCACAGTTTCAATTTTCGGCAAGCAACAGCGGGACACAAAGTCAAAAACAGGTGCTGCCATAGCTGCGCTGCATATTTTCTCCTCACATATCTCTCGTTACCGTCATACCCGCGCAGGCGGGTATCCACGTTGAATCTCGCGCCAGTAGCGGATCATACATGAAATTGCTATGTAGTTATGAAGCCCTCGAATATGCGATACTTGCCCCATGAATTCCATATTGATCAATATCGCAGAACAGAGCCTGATTTTATTCGATGGCGACGGTAATACGCTGCATCGTTATCCGGTGTCGACTTCGAAATACGGTGCCGGTAATCAGAATGGTAGTGAGAAGACACCGACCGGTCTTCATCGCATCAAGGACAGGATAGGTGGAGCGATGCCTGTCTATGAAGTGTTCGAGGCGCGGATGCCACGGGGTAGTTTGCAGGAACTGCAGGAGCAGGGTGTCGAGCTGCCGGATGATGTCATCACCAGCCGTATCATGTGGCTGGAGGGTATGGAGCCGGGAAGGAATCAGGGTGGTTATGTAGACACGTATAACAGATACATATACATTCATGGTACCAATGAGGAAGACAAGATTGGTACGCCGGCATCGATAGGTTGCATCCGAATGCGCAATGCGGATATCGTCGAGTTATACCGTCTGGTCGAAACCGGGACGGAAGTGAATATTATCGAAGGTGATGAGAGTTAATGTCTGACAATAATTTTGAAGATTACGAATTAGCGACACGCGCGGTGCGTGCTGGTCTGGCTCGGACTGCGGAAGGTGAACACTCTGAACCGATCTTTCCGACATCGAGTTTCGTGTTTGCTTCGGCAGCGGAAGCGGCGGCGCGTTTTTCCGGTGACCAGCCGGGTAATATCTATTCGCGTTTCACCAATCCCACGGTAAGGACATTCGAACAACGTCTGGCTTCGATGGAAGGAGCGGAACGTTGTGTGGCGACGGCGTCGGGTATGTCGGCCATTCTGGCGACCTGTATCGGTCTGCTGGAAACCGGTGATCACATCGTTTCTTCGCGCAGCATATTCGGCACCACGACGATATTGTTGACTACCTGGCTGGCGAAGCTGGGTATCGAGACTACCTTTGTCGATTTGTCGGACCTGGCGGCCTGGGGAAAAGCCATCAAGCCGAATACCCGACTGCTGTTTTTAGAGACACCCTCTAATCCGCTGAC
>WFUQ01000089.1 GCA_015484935.1 Gammaproteobacteria bacterium | reverse complement strand
TCTGATTGGATTCGGCCATCTTCTCGATATTACCCTGCGCCATCTCGCCCAGTCTCTTCTCTATCGACTGTTGCATCTCACCATAACGCTGCTCCAGTTTTCCCTGAAGCTCGCCCAGTCTCTGGATCTGCGATTCACTGCTGTTGCGCAACAGATTATCCATCGTCTGAAACTGGTGCGCCTGCGCCTCATGGTTGCCCGCCATCTTCTGTAACTTCGAGATGATGAATGCCAGCAACAACACGACCAGGGCAAGCAGTGCACATAGCACTATCAGGTAATCAATGTTGCTGAATTCTTGCATCGGACAGGTTTTTCTCTGAATGTCTGGGGTTGCGTTATAATCACGCTTGTTTCAAGAATTGTATCAAACTCATCGAAGCCACGTCGTGAAAGTCACCCTCTGTACACCCTCCGAAATTGAAGACCCTGGCAGCAAAGGTTTCGAATTTAAACAGGGCGACCAGACGCTCGACCTGTTCGTGGTGCACCGTTTCGGGCAGTTTTACGGCTTCATCAACAGTTGCCCGCACACCGGTGTCAATCTGGAATGGCTGGAAGACCAGTTTCTCGATCTCGACAAGTGTTTCATCCAGTGCTCGACTCACGATGCCCTGTTCGAGATTGAAACCGGGCTGTGCGTTGCCGGACCCTGCGTCGGCGACAGCCTCACAGCAGTCCCTATCGAACTCGATCAGGGAAATCTGGTGGCAGAGCTGCCCTGAGCACCGACGATCTGTCCCTCTTCAGCTAAAAAAACTGTCTTTTTTGTGTTGACAATCTCTTCATCGAGGACTATGTTAGTAATCGTTCACTTTAGTTAGTGTTCGTTAACATAATTTTACAATAACAACCCTCGAGGTATTACCATGAGTGACTTTGATTCCGAATTAGATGCAAGCGGTCTGAACTGCCCACTGCCAATCCTGCGCGCCAAAAAAGCGATCGCAGCACTGGATAACGGCCAGACTCTGAAAATCATCGCAACCGACCCAGGCTCTGTGAAAGATTTCGAAGCGTTTTGCAAACAGACAGGTAATACCCTGCTGTCCAGCGGTGAAGAAGACGGCAAATTCCTGTTCATGATACAGAAAGCTGCCTGATCCATTGCTAACGACTGCGTGGGCCAGCTGCAGGTAAACCGCACATGAGCACTCGCCTGCCCGGCCCACAACGTCGTGACTCAATCGTACAGGCCGCATCGCGCCTGTTCGCCGACAAAGGTTTCCACGGTGTCTCGATAGACGACATCGCCCGCGAAGTCGATGTCAGCCCGGCCATCCTGTACCGGCATTTCGCCTCCAAACAGGAACTCTACGACACCGTATTGCTGGAACTCGCCTGCCAACGTGAGAGCTACGTCGAAGCCGTCACCAACAGCGGCACCAGTTTCGAAGATGTACTGGCAGGCATGACCCGCATCTACATCGACAGCATCAAACAGAACCCCGATCTGCTACGCATCGAATTACAGAGCTTGCTCGAAGGCAGTTCCGCCACCCGCGACTTCTTCGATAACCGCTGGAAAAGCTTCGCTGACTACATCGAGTTCGGCCTGAATGAACGCCTGCCATATGACCTGCAGAATCGCGAGATCACCATCCTCAGCGCCAGCCTGATGTTTCAAGGCATGGTTCGTGAAGCCCTGATACAAAAATTCCTGCAACCCCACGACCGACTGGAAGACGTCGACCTCGACGAACTCAGCCATGAACTGGTTCGATTGTTCCTGCGCGCAGTCGGCATCAACAAATCCCGCATCTCACGCAAGGCCGTCATCACCGCCTGAAAAACCGGGGACAGACCACGGTTTAGTTGTCGCCCTGATGCTCCCCACTCTTTTAGCTCATCTTTTTCAGGCTTACCCCATCTGTTGCGCTTGCAGCTTGAATCCGCAATTGATATTAAGATTGCCACCGCATTTTTAGTTTGCGATGATTCATTGCGCAATCACGTAAATACAAATTAATTAGCGTTTGATATGGAATGCCTGTTTCCTCCGAGGTCGCCCCGATACACCGGGTGCTACTCTTCGTCCTAGCATCTTTGTAACCTCGTCCCTGAAAAGATCCGATCCTAGTGCATAGTTGCCATTAGTCGCACTTCTAATCTCATCTACGAGACCAGGATCCAAGTGGTATCTGAAGAGATCACGGTAAGCAATTCTTCTCCGATCCCCATCTGATGCCAGATCGATATATTGCTGATGAGGTGTAATCAGGCTCGAAGCCTCTGACTGAGCATTGACTCGGTAACTCGACCAACGATACTCTGCCGGGTGCGGCACGATATGCGCCCTGACAGGATTGAGCTCTACATATCGATAACAGCCAAGCACATAGACCTCATCCTGCGCGATACAGGATTTGTAACGGCCTTCCCACAATGTGCCCGATCGACGATACGTTCTATTGATGTACTGAACGTAACGCTGACCTAGCTGCTTCATCATTAAACCGGCTGATTCTGCCTTAAGCGGGGTCATCAGAAGATGAACATGGTTCGTCATCAATACATAGGCATGTATCAGACATGAGTGCTTTTTTGCATATTCTTCTAACCACTCCAGGTAAACAAGATAGTCAGAATCTGAAAAGAAACAGGCCTGACGATTATTCCCACGTTGAATGAGATGTAAAGGCGTGCCGGGCAGCACTATGCGTGGCCTCCTTGGCATAAACAATCCTCCATGATTGGGTTTGAGTTTCTTCTAGTATAGTAGCATGATACGAAACCGTGGTCTGTCCCCTATTA
>WFUQ01000088.1 GCA_015484935.1 Gammaproteobacteria bacterium | reverse complement strand
TATTTAGTTAAATATCAAGCACTTATTGTTTTTTTCTAAAGCTCTAGTATACAATGAGCACTCAAATGTTAATAAATAGTGGAGCAAGCTGTAATGGCTGATCGTGAAACCGGAACAGTTAAATGGTTTAACAATTCAAAAGGATTTGGTTTTATTGAAAGAAAAGACGGCGAAGATGTGTTCGTCCATTTCAATCAGATACGCGGTGATGGATACCGTTCTCTGAATGATGGGCAACAGGTAGAATTCAGCGTATCGAAAACCGATAAAGGTTTTCAGGCTGAGGACGTAGATCCAGTTTCGTAGTGGAGTTACTTTTCTGATCCAGCTTGTAACGGATCAGAACAGCAACACGTTTTTCAACTCCAGCTCGCAGCAGTAGACTGTGAGTCAGGTCGTTTGCGCTCGTTTAATCATATCTTCGGCATTATCCAGTGATTGCCGTGTTATCTCTACGCCGCTCAACATGCGTGCGATCTCTTCTATCCGTCGGGTCTCATCCAGCATCACAACCTGGGTCGTGGTCTGCTTGCCATCGCTCTGTTTCTGTACACACAGGTGTTGATGTGACTGTGCTGCGACCTGTGGTAGATGCGTGATACACATCACCTGATTGGTGTTGCCCAGTTCACGCAGATGTTGACCGACGATCTCGGCGATACCTCCACCGACACCACTGTCCACTTCATCGAATATTAGGGTAGGGATTCTTGACTGTTCCGCAGTGATCATCTGAATCGCAAGACTGATACGTGCCAGTTCACCACCTGAGGCGACGCGTGATAGTGCTTTCACGCCTTGTCCGGCATTGGCTGTGACGTTGAACAGGATAGTGTCCGTGCCGTAAGCGGTGACTGCGTCATCTTCGTTGGCCGAGACATCGATCTCGAACTTGCCTCCTTTCATGCCGAGGGTCTGCATCGCGGATGATATCTGTTTGCTCAAGTCGGCCGCAAACTTGCGGCGGCTCTTGCTGAGTTTTGCTGCGGCTGTCTTATATCGTTTCAGCAGTTCGGCATGTTCTGTCTGTAATTGCTCCAGACGTTCATCGGCATGGTCGATGTCGTTGAGTTCGTCATGCAACTGTTGATGCAGTTCGGTCAGTGCTGCCGGTTCGACATGATGCTTTCTGGCGATATCGAGGATACTCTGCATGCGTTGTTCGACTTCTTCCAGTTGTGACTGATCGATATCGATATTATCGCTATAGTGGCGAAGCTCGTTGCTGCCTTCTTCGATATTGACCAGCGCCTCCTGCAGAACATCACAGATAGCACTGAGTGCCTCGTCGGCCTCGGCAGCATCCGACAGGGTCATGTGAAGCCGTGCCAGTTCGCTCTGGATATTGAATTCATCGTTATCGGTCAAACCATCCAGGGCCTGCTGGGTCGCGGTGATGATCTTCTCGGCATTCGCCAGCTTTGCATGTTGCGTTTCTAACTGTGCGTATTCGTCCTGTTGCAGGTCGAGCGTGTCCAGCTCCTGTGTCTGAAATCGTAACAGGTCGATGCGACTGCTGCGATCCTGTGATGATCGAGTCAGATGGTTGAGCTGCTCCTCGACCAGTTTGGTTTTGACATAGAGGTCGGACACCGATTCCAGCAGAGGTCTATGACCAGCATAGTCGTCCAGTAGTTGCCTTTGGGTGAACGGTTTCATGATCGACTGATGTTCGTGTTGACCGTGTATGTCGATCAGCATCTCGGCCAGTTCGCGTATCAACTGGAGGTTGACAGGCGTGCCGTTGATGAAAGCGCGTGAACGTCCGTCTGCAGAGACGCGTCTGCGCAAGATGCATTCATCGTCGATATTGAGTTCCTGCTGTACCAGCCAGGTCGATACATGATCCAGTTTACTGATATCGAATTCAGCATTGATCTCGGCGTGGTCATGCCCCTGTTTCACACTGTCAGAATCTGCGCGGTCACCGAGCACCAGTCCCAATGCGCCCAGCAGGATGGATTTGCCTGCCCCGGTTTCACCGGTGAGCGCAGTCAGACCGCTGGAAAAATTCAACTCCAGCTGGTCGATGATGGCGTAGTGTCGTATGGTCAGATGTTGCAGCATGATCGATATTTATTTCTCTGCTTCCAGATGTTCGCTCCAGCGCAGTTTGGCACGCAGTATCTGGTAGTAATCGTGGTTGCTGGGATGTAACAGAGTGACGACATGCGATTTCTTGCGGATGTGGATCGTGTCACCTTCACACAGGTCCAGCGATTGTTGACCGTCACAGGTGATCTGTGCGATGGCACGTTGTACCTTGCATACCAGTATCTCGACCACCGAATTGGCACTGACGACCAGCGGGCGACTACTCAATGTATGCGGACAGATCGGTACCAGCGAGATGGCTTCGAGATCGGTATGCAGTATCGGGCCGCCACTGGAGAGTGCATAAGCGGTCGAGCCGGTAGGCGTTGCCACGATCAGACCGTCCGCACGCTGGTGGTTGACGAATACACCATCGATACGGGTTTCGAATTCGATCATGCGGGCGACATTGCGAACATGCACCACCACATCGTTGAGTGCTTCTGCAGAGAAGATGACCGCGTCATCACGCCGCACTTCGGCAGAGAACAGGAAGCGTTGTTCCTGCTGATAATTCCCGGCGAACACATCATCGAGTACCTGTTCGAATTCACTGGGTAGTACATCAGCCAGAAAGCCGAGCCGCCCCAGGTTGATGCCGAGTAAGGGCACGTCTTTGTTCGCCAGCGAGCGTGCGGCATTCAGTATAGTGCCGTCGCCACCGAGGGTGATAACCAGATCGCACTGTTCGCCCAGGTCATCACGGTCAAGTGTTTCGAGATCGTTATCCGGATAACCCTGCGTACTCTCATCCAGCAGGATAGTGCAGGTCTTGGTATGCAGATACGCGATGACAGCAGACAGTTTGTCACTGATGTCCTGTGCTCGCGGGTTGACGATGATGCCGACGGTGTTGAAGCTCATGTCAGTAACTTATCACGCTGTGCCGACGCTGTCTCGATGACTGAGGACGGTCATCGATGCGATTCATTCTTAAGACGATACAGCAGTTCGAGTGCATCACGTGGACTCAGGGAATCGACATCCAGTTCCTGTAGCTGTTCGATGACAGGGTGAGGGCGGTCGCTGAACATCTCTACCTGACCGGTGTCCGCATGCACTTCGACACTCTGTTGTTCCAGTTCCACCAGTTTCTTGCGTGCCCGACTGATCACCGTGGTAGGCACACCGGCGAGTTGCGCTACTTGCAGACCATAACTCTGGTTGGCCGGTCCGGGTTTGACACTGTGCAGGAACACGATGCGGTCACCATGTTCGACCGCATCGATATGGATATTGCAGGCGCTGGCCAGCTCGTCCGGCAATGCCGTAATCTCGAAATAGTGGGTCGCAAATAAAGTGTAGGAACGGTTTTTGGTGGTGAGATGATGCGCACACGCCCATGCCAGCGACAAGCCATCGAAGGTGCTGGTGCCGCGACCGATCTCGTCCATCAATACCAGCGAATCTTCGGTCGCATTGTTGAGTATATTGGCCGCTTCGGTCATCTCTACCATGAAGGTCGAACGTCCTGATGCCAGATCGTCCGATGCACCGATGCGGGTGAAAATGCGATCGATCGGACCGATGCAGGCACTCTCCGCCGGCACATAACTGCCGATGCAGGCGAGCAGAGTGATCAGAGCTGTCTGCCGCATGTATGTCGATTTACCGCCCATGTTGGGGCCGGTGATGATCGCCATACGATTCTTGTCGGTGAGCAAAGTGTCATTGGCGATGAACGCATCGTCCATCACCTGTTCGACCACTGCATGCCGTCCCTGCTTGATCTTGATGCCGGGTTTGTCGCTCAGTTCCGGCTGGCAGTAGTTGAGGGTTTCGGCACGTTCTGCGAGACAACATAAGGTGTCCAGCTCGGCCAGTGCATTGGCACAACTCTGTAACGGTAGAATCGAATCGAGTAACTGTGTTAATAATGCATCGTATAAGGTCTTTTCCAGTGCCAGTGATTTTTCTCGCGCACTCAATACCTTGTCTTCGTGTTCTTTCAGTTCGGCGGTGATGAAGCGTTCACTGCTCTTGAGTGTCTGGCGGCGCACATAATCTGCCGGTATATCGTCTGACTGTAATCGACTTATCTCGATATAGAAACCATGTACCCGGTTGTAACTGACCTTCAATGTTTTGATACCGGTGCGTTCGCGTTCGCGCTGTTCCATCTGTGTCAGGAAGTCATCAGCGTTCTTGCTGAGGTTGCGTAACTCGTCCAGTTCGGCGTTATAGCCTTCGGCGATCATGCCGCCATCGCGTATCAGCACCGGCGGGTTATCCTTGATGGCGCGGTCGAGCAGGTCGAGCTGTTCTGGATGTTCGCTTATATCACTCGCCAGTTTCTGCAACAACGGCGCGTGGCACTGCTGTAGTGTCTGTTGTAATTCCGGTAGTCGGGCCAGCGTCAGTTTCAATGTTTCCAGATCACGCGGTCGTGCCGATCTGAGTGCCACCCGTGCCAGGATGCGTTCGATATCGCCAGTGTGTTTCAGGATGGCGCGTATGTCATCCTGATAACCGGTGTTGAGCTGTTCGGCGATTGCCTGATGACGTGCCTGCAGGATATCTCTGTTGCGTAAAGGGTTCTGTAACCAGCGCCGCAGACAACGACTGCCCATCGCTGTTACCGTCGTATCCATCACGTCTGCCAGTGTATTATCTGTGCCTCCGCTGAGATTGGTCTCGATTTCGAGATTCTGCCGACTGGCTGCATCGAGGATGATGGCATCACTGGTCTTGATCGTCTGCAAACTGCTGATATGTGGCAGGGCAGTACGCTGGGTGTTTTTCACATACTGCAACAGGCAACCGGCTGCCATCACCGCAGCAGTCATATCGCTGCAACCGAAGCCGCTGAGGTCGCGTGTGCCGAACTGTTCAGTCAGGGTGCTGGTCGCTGTCTCCAGCTCATACCACCAAGGTGGTTGCCGATGTATCACCGTGCGCTGATTACTGTTGCTCTCCAGTGTATCGACACAGTCGCTGTCTTCTGAACACAATATCTCGGCCGGACTGAAGCGTTCGATGTCGGCATGCAGTCGTTCCAGTGAAGCGACCTGCATCACCTGAAAACGCCCTGAGCTGATGTCCAGCACCGAGATACCGAACTGACCGTCCTCGGTGTGGACGCTCATCAACAGATTATCGCGTCTTTCTTCGAGCAGGGATTCTTCGGTCACCGTGCCGGGAGTGAGGATGCGCAAGACCTGTCGCTCGACCGGGCCTTTGCTCTCACCCGGATTGCTGATCTGTTCACAGATAGCGATCGACTCACCCAGCCGGATGAGTTTCGCCAGATAACTTTCCGCAGAATGATGCGGTACACCGCACATCGGAATGGGTTTGCCACCGGACTGACCGCGGGCAGTGAGCGTGATATCCAGCAGGCGAGCCGCTTTGCGTGCATCATCGAAAAACAGCTCGTAAAAATCCCCCATGCGGTAGAACAACAAGGTATCGGGGTGCTCAGCCTTGATACGCAGAAACTGCTGCATCATAGGCGTGTGTTTAATCTTGTCGGCTTGTTTGCTATCCGCTTCTGTGGCGGATTCAGTCAGTGTATCACTCATGGGTAGATAGTCTACCGTGACTGGGGCTGAGTGTCAGGTAGGCAATCAATAACCACAGGGGTTAGAGTGAAATTTATAGTAAGTTATTGATATTAAATGATAGTATTCGGCGGTTGGGCTCCTGTCCAGTTTGTTAGATGTCAAATGAACCAACCAACTAACGCATATC
>WFUQ01000087.1 GCA_015484935.1 Gammaproteobacteria bacterium | reverse complement strand
ATCTGATAGCACCTCCCGTCACCAAAGCTGTAGCAAAATGGCAAAAAAAATATGCGCCCGAATACTCCTGGGAGAAACTGATCAAAGCCATCACAGACAATGCCTCATCAGCAGGACTGAAGGTACTGGACTATTCAAGCCTGCTTGATTCGAGCAGTGAGTTCTTCAAAGACACCTATCATCTAAATCACAATGGCGCCACCAGATTCACCAATTTATTAGCAAATGACCTGGGTCTCAAAGGTACCCGGCAGAGCACCTTCTGACTTCACACATCTAACGATGTTAATCTTTCTTCGGAACAGACTATTCATTCTGTTCTTGCTTCTGCATACTACAAACCAGAGCGACATTCAAAAAATCCGTTAGCTTCTGATTTGACAATTCCCAATCAAATCTTTCTGCATTTCTTCGCGCGGCTATCGACATGGACTGTATTAACTCTTCATCTGACAACAGTGTTTTTATGGCATCTGCCAACTGTTCTCTGTCGCCGACAGGCACCATCATCGAGCACGCATCGTTCACCGTATCCAGCCCAAGATCATAGCCGACTACTGGTAGACCAGCCGAATTCGCCTCGACCCAGGTTATGCCAAATCCTTCCGTCATCGAGGGAGTGGCGAATATCCAGCCCCGCTCCAGTAGCTCACACTTGTCCTGCTCGGTCAAAAAACCCTTAAATGTGACAGGCAGCCCTTTAGCCATGTCTTTCAGTAGCTCACTATCCGGACCCTGACCACCAATGATCAACTTCGCGTTCGGGACCGCTTTCAATACTTCCTTGAACGCCTGGATCAGATGATCGACCTTCTTTCTCCCCGTATCCAGAGCACCATAGTAGACAACGGTAGGATCAGGATATTTTTCAGCATCTGCATCGATCTGCATCGGGGCGATACCAGGCGGAATGATTCGGATCTCAGCACGTGGCTTGATCCATAGACTATTTATCTCATCCAGCGTCTTGGTACTGACCACGACGAAGGGGATGTTTCTATAAAACAGCGGTTGGAATATCTCTTCTAATGCCAGTCCTATCAAGCCTTTTATCCATCCCTGACTCTTTATGAAAGATTTGCCTTCAAAGTGGTGCTTGATAGCAAACAAGGGTTTATCTTTACTCAGGATGAGTGGCAGAAATACTGGAAAGCCCATGATGTTTTCGATGACAACATCGAAGTTTCCAGCAATCTCTCGTACTTTATCCAGAAGTGGTCTTATCCGTTTTGACGGCGTACCTGTTCTTATGATGTCGATACCAGCGACGTTTTCATTCACTGGCAGCAAGCATTTATTCAGATACTCCTGCCCACAAAGAATCGTCACCTCATGCCCCTGCGCTATCCACGGCTCCGAGATGAATTGTATGTAATCTTGTGCACCACCGCGGCGATCCTCATTTGTCGGACCACGCATGGAGACAAACAATATCTTCAAGCGGGCACACCTCGGCTGAAAACGGGATAACCAAATAATGTGAGGCACGGCGCGACCAATGTGCTTGACACTAGCCACTGCCGTGCAGACAGGCTTTCCAGATAGCGAGTATCCAGTTTGATCTCATCAAGGCCTTTGCTGATGAAGCCACTATTGCCGGAAAATTCATGACTCTGGTTGACCGACGGATCAAACACCCGACCAGTATCCAGTGTCAAATCACACAACCGCATCACTCTCTCCAGCTCCGCTTCATGATTGCGCACCAGATCCTCATATCTCATCTGCACATAACGTGGATGCCTGCCGTAGATCGCCTTGATACCGATGTTTTTCTTCTGCCACTGCAGTATCTTTTTATAGTAGGCGGTATCAGACTCACCATTCTTCCGGGCGGTCACCAGACTGCTGTATGCATAGGCTCTCGCATCGCGTATAAGATGCACGATAGTCACTCTGAACAAGCCTGATTTCAGTAACAGCTTGAGACGGTAGTGGCGTTTGGAGCTGTCGACGATGACAGGTTTCCCAGACACATCTCGAATCGCAGACAACAACGCATGATTATTCTCATCGAATGTATGTCTGTCTGTATCTTTCAGGTCCAGAAGTTCGGTTCCTTTTTGTTGTTTCAGTCTATCCCTTATCTGCTGCCAGTAATCACACTGCAACAATGCCTCTCCACATGAGCATTTTCTCGATCTGGCTTCGGCACTCTCAAAAAAGTTCATGTAGTTATAGACTTCACCAGCACAGACGATATCACGCTGACTACCCAGCATACTGGATAGCAAGGTACTGCCACTCCTGCCCGAGCCCATGATATAGATGATATCTAATACTTTTTCGTCAGCGGAACTGGTCATCGCATACTACCGTTATTGTCCCAACCAGTGCGACAGATCGCGATCGATAAGCTCCTGGGTCTTATTGATGTCATCGCGGAAATAGTCTGTCAGTTTTGCACGCGTATCTGCATTCATCTCACTCGGGTTGACGGCTTTACCTCTTAGCTTATGCACCATATCGACACCCCATTGTGGTACGAGTGGTCGCAGTATCTTATTGACCGAGCGGTTGGTAGTCGCTTTGTAAATAGCCGCTCCGATCAGGCCTGTCGGTTTCCCGCCCTGGTTATAGACCTCAGGCTGTCGTGCCGGCTTGATGACTTCGATCTCCAGAAAACGGTGTATCCCTGCAACTACTTCAGCCGCATCATTCTTGATATCTTCGAATAATACGATCTGTAACTGGTCACGACTGAACAAGTCGAGATATCGCGTGAGATGACTATAGTAGCCACCCTGACTCAACCAGAACTCATTGCCATCCATCCACTGCTCGAAGGTCTGCTTCTCATCATGTCCCTTGCTCATCGACATCTCGTAGTAGGAAAATGCCCTGTCGACAGGGTTTCTCAAACTGGCGAACAGTCTGGCATCCGGGCAGTGCTTCTTGATCGAGTATGCCGATTCAGGCAAGGCCAGATAGGTCGGTGTAGCTTCACCGATGATACTTTCATTGGTTCTTTCCTTGAAAAGCTGCGAATATTCTTCCAGCGTCTTGTATTTACTCTTGTGCGCACGGTCCGCATCAAAGAAACCGAAGAACTGTGCTTCCTTGTCCGGGCTCATGAAGATATCAGGATGATCTTTCAGATAAAAATTCAAGGATGATGTTGCCGATCTGGCAGCACCGATGATGAAAAAATTGGGTAATATTATCTCATTCATGATCACTTCATCATCGTTCTGTATATATCGAGCATGGAATCAGCGCATTTATCCCAGGAGAACTGTTTCGCCCGCGCCGCTCCATCACTGGATAGTTTTTTTCGCACACTCTCGTCATTCGCGATCTGCTGCATCGCATCAGCTATTTCATCAGCCTCATGCGGATTCACCAGCAACCCGGCATCACCAGCAACTTCCGGCATAGATGAGATGTTCGATGTGATGACAGGACAACGACTCGCCATCGCTTCGAGGATCGGCAGACCGAAACCCTCCAGCAGAGACACATAGACGAATGCACTCGCCTGCTGATACAGTGCGCGTAACTGTTCATCACTGACGAAGCCTGGCCGATGGATACGGCTACGGTATTCAGACGCATTGATACGGTTCAGCAAGTCATGACTATCCCATCCCAACCCGCCTGCCAGCACCAGACTCTGGGGAATTTCATCTGCGATCGCTTCAAAAGCGTCCAGTACATGCTCAAGATTTTTGCGCGGATTAAGTGAGCCCGTCCATAGAAAAAACGGTGTTTCGGCAACTGGCATATCATCCAGCTCAGCCAGGCAATCTCCAGATGACTCTGTATAGAAATAATCCGATACGCCTTCCGGTACGACGACCAGACGATCACCGAGACTCTTCTTTGCGATACCCTCAATCGCCTCTGCTGTTGCTTCTGATACCGACACGATACGATCCGCTCTGTTTATCGCAGATCTGATACCTGCGATACGTATCCATGGCCTGCTCCTGGAAAAATACTCTGGATGCGTTATCGGCCCGAGGTCATGAACCGTGACGATCCATGGTTTGCTGGTCGGCACAGGGTAATCCATCTCGACAGTGTGGATCACATCTGCATCAGGGAGCCATCTTTCGATCTTCGGATAGTGCAACAAAGCCCATGACATCACCAGATTTCGGTGCTTCCAGCCGGGTCGAACATAATTATGCTCATGCAACAACTTTTCGAGTTCGACACCACTGACCTTACAACGACTGGCGAACGGCACCAGTTCTAGCTGTTCTGTCTGCTGCAAGGCTTCATATAATTCCCAGGAATAACGACCGAGGCCATAGCGCGAATTGCTGGCAAAAGCATCACTGTGATAGAGAACTTTCATCATGTACTACTTAATAACTGGTCGATCTTCAGACGCGCTTTTGTATAGATCGATTCCCATGTCCGTTGAGCCACAAAGTCTAGTGCCGCCTGTTTCATCGACTGCTGGTTTTCTATCGCTGCCTGGATCGCACCGGCAACCTCATTCTGGTCAGTTACAGTAATGACCGGGGCATCAATGAACGCATATTCATCATGTTGTGTCGAGAGTATCGGCAAACCGGCGGCGGCATATTCGTATAATTTAAGAGGGTTCTGACCTTTATAAATTTCCTGTCGATCCTGGTTATACAGCATCAGACCGATATCCGAATGCAGCAGATAGGCGGGCACCTCTTCCGGTGTTCGCAATCCGATCAGATGGACATTGTCATAATCACGTTTAAGTGATTCAGTCCACGGTGCGTCTGGCCCTATCATCACCAGATTGCCACCCAGGCGTTTCAGCTCCTCTGCTGCTGCTGTGAACATCGCAGGATCGCATTTATCGATCACCCCCACCCAAACAGCGATCGGACCTGACATCCCTTGTAACTCCACGGGTACTGGCACATCACCTTGATAACCGTGATTGAAAACACCCTGCCCCAATACGGTTATCTTCGATGCTGCGATACCATGATCGTTGACGATATAATTCTTGAGCGTCTCACCGATGACCATAATATGATCTGCTTTCTGGTAGTCGCGTGTCTCGATTTTCTTGATCGAGCTGCCTGAGAAGGCAGGATAATAATCGACCACCTGAAACACCAGCTTGGCTTTCGGAAAAATTTTCTTTAAAGCCGAACTGCCCGGATTCGCCGTCCAGATCACATCGGGATCGGCAAATCCCGACCGGCGATATTGACGTCGGATGGATGGCACGCAGGTTCTGTACGCCAGAGACACGGCCAGAGGCGTATTGAACGGCCACCTTCTGGAAAAAGGTACACCGCATAGTGGAGTATATATCCATGCACCTCCGTCTTTGCGAGGACCTCTCGCCCAGGACTGCCATTGACCTTTCTTCGCCAGGATATTCCCTGCATGTACCAGTCCTTGCATGTAACTCACATCACAGCCAGCCTGCTGAAACAGGCTGGCGAATATGTTGGTGCTACAACGAATCTCGGATTGCCACGGCGTGTGTCTGTGAAAAAGGATACTAGTCATCGTCAGTCTGTTCTAACCACTTGTCTTTCAACTGCTGCTCCAGGTCTTCACGAGGGATACGGTTCTGTCTGTCCCAGGCATAGGCCCACCAGTTAAATGTACTCGAAAACATATAGATACCGAAAAGCAGCCCGCGCGTGCCCTGGGTAAATCCACCCTGGATAAAATAGGATTTGAACGCCTGATATGCAGGATGTATCAACAGATGGTACCAGCGTACGGTGATACCTTTATCGATGATATGCTGCCCACTCATCTGCATATAGTTGAGATTTTTGGTCACACGCTCGACATAATCGGCATCGACGAAATGCCACATATCTGACTGAAGCTGCCCTATCGTATCAGGGTCGCCTTCGATGACACAGGCTTCGTGGATCTTGTTTTTGAAGAGATGCTTCCCGCGACGTGCGAACTGCGGTCGGTTCCAGTATTGCCAGCCACCTGCAGGCATAGGGCGATGCAGGAAGAAATTCAAACGGTGGTAACGATACCCATTATATCTCTCATCATCGGCAGCCTGACGTAATTCTTTGGCGAGCTCTGGCGTGACGCGCTCATCGATATCCATATGTAACAACCAGTCCGATTCAGCAGCTTCGATGCCTGCGTTTCTCTGCCCCGAAAACCCTGTTTCTGCATCCATATCACGTTCGATCACTTTTACTTTGTCACCAGCCGCACGCAAGATATCTCTGGTCGCATCGGTCGAGCCATCATCGACGACGACGACCTCATCCACCCATGGCAGAAGATTATCCAGAAACCCTCTGATATCGAGTTCTTCATTTTTTGCGATGGCAACAGCAGCGATAGTGGGGCTTTTCTCTGACACGTTATTGGCTCACACCCTGACCACTATCAAGTTCTGCGAACAGATCTTGCAGGAAGACGATCTGAGTCTCTGCGTCATGATCGCGACATACTCTTTCACGCGCATCTTTCCCCATCTTCTCGACCAGGTTTTCAGTAGAGGTGATTACTTTCAGCGTCGCGACAAAACCGTCATAATCTTCTGGTGATTCCAGAATAAACCCTTCTTTTCCGTTATCGACCGCCTCGCCGGCTGCCGGCAATGGAGACAGTATCACCGGCCGACTACAGGCCATCGCCTCCAATACCACGTTAGGCAAACCATCGTGAAAAGACGTATCTGCCAGCAGAGCAAACACATGCGAGTTCTTCATATACTCTCTTACCTGATCGTGCGATACCCAGCCGGGCATATCCAGATAATCCGTGAAACCTACCTCTGAAGCGACACCTCTTATCTCATCTTCAAGCTGCCCTCTGCCTAATATGGACAGACGGACATCCATACCCGCATCTCTCGCTTGTGCACATGCCCGTATCAGCCGGTCGAAACCCTTGGTTCGGGTCAATCGACCTGCGGTAACGATATTCAATGTTCCATCTATCTTCGTCATCGGCAGTGGTTCAAAATTTCGTATATCGACACCGTGGTACACCAGATGCGACTTGGCTCGCGCCTGTTCCGGTAGTTTTTTCAGCAGATGCTCCATCGCACCTTTATTACAATAGGTCGCAAATGACAGCGTTTCAAAACATGCGGAGAAGTGACCACCTTCATGCGCCACTTCATGTGCATGGATGCTGACACTGTACGGTATACCGGTTAACTGATTCACCAGATAGGCTACTTCAGTCGCATACGGCCAATGTACATGCAGATGTGTGATGCCATCACGTTGCAGCTGATAAGCGAGTGCCACTGCGCGCAACAGTCTCATCTGTTTATTCGGCTTGCTGGTAGACCATCGCTGCATATTGTTGTTAGCAGCACACAGCTTCATCGTATCCAGAGGATGCAACAGCGCATTCGATACGACCACTGATTTACTCAGGTAATTTGTTCTAGATGCCAACTCTTTAGCCGCATCAGTCAGCTTGGGTTCATCCGCCTCAGGCGTTCTGCTGAATGAATACAGTCTGATATCCAGACCATGGTTGATCAGACGATCGATCTCATTCGATACGAAGGTCTCTGATAGTTGCGGGAAGGTTCCGACGAGATAGCCAAGTTTCATATCAATCATCTGTCTCTGAGCAGCTCAAGTTTATCGTCGTCTTTAAATATATCACTCGGGTCTTCCGGCAGGATCGCGAGCTTGGTCAACAAGCCTTGATATTTTATCTTGATACGCGCATCGACTGGCTCACCGTCACTATCGACAGTCTGACAGTAACCCAGCGGCGTTTTATGTTCACTCAATACAGCTGCGCGGCAGCGTGTGAGTGCCCCCAGATAGGTCAGGTCGCGCGTTATATCGTACAGTTTGGCAAGTCCGACGACGATATCCACATTGGCATCGATATGATCTTCGTCACCACCGGGAATCTCAGGAAACAAACCATTCTCCCATTGCTGGGTCAGCCAGAAATCAGCTATCGACCTTGCCATCTCAAGTACGGCATCTTGCTCAACCTCTGCATCGTACAGATCACACAACAGATCCAGCGATGAGAACCCGGCTTTTATCGATGGATTATAACCTTGTAACTGCATATCCAGCATCAGAAATACATTACCATCGTTCAGAAAATATTTTTTGAAGCCATCGACCCATCTGGACAGTGCCTGTTTCCACCTGTCTTCGCCAGTACGCTGATATAACACCAGGATACTCCACATCAGATTGGTATTATCCTTGAACAGCCTGGTGCGCAATCTTGAACGGCTCAACGCCAGTTTATCGAGCAAGGCTGATCGTGCGCTCAGCTTTCTGGAGAACACACCATGTTCGACGAAATCAGCTGTCTCTATCCAGCCACCTGCCAGGCGTTTTGCATAACCGAGATAATCACGGTTGTCGGTGAATCGATACAGATCCAGCCATAACTCGATGTAACCACCGTTGAACGGACTGGCAGGTGCCAGCCAGGTTCGCCAATCACTGATCGTCAACGGTTCATCGACAAGCAGATCACCGCAGAAAAACTTCTGCTCGATGGTGCGCGCACCTTTTTCTGCCATCGCCAGAAGTTCTTTCTTACCACTCTGACGATACAGGTCGATCAAGCCGAGTAACCAGTCGTGGTTGAAAAACAGCTTGGTGCGACCATTACTGACATACAGGCCATCGTCGAGCCAGTCTTTTGATAACTGCAACTGTTTCTCGACAAAATCGTGCATGCCGAAGTACCATAGAAACGGCAATATATCACCAAAATCAGCTACTACCGGCTCGTTTTCATCGGCAGTACCGTCGCTATTCATATTGGTGATCATCATGCCGTGATCACCCAGATAGGTTGCCAGAAAATGCTCCTTGAGCTCAGACACCCAGGAGGGGGAGGTTGCGACGATATCATTCATAATAACTAGTAATAATAGTCAAAAATACGCAGACCGAAAGGCTTGAGCAGCCTGCGATCGAGCTGAAACAGGATATATCTGAAAAAATCCTTGAATATCCAAAACCAGAGAAGTTTTATGTATAAAAAGTGTTGTTTTGGTAAGCGTGTTCCTGCTTTCACTACTACAGAAGGGTCGAGACAACCTGTGTGTCTAACATCGCCTTTAAACATTGGCCAGGCAGTATCTTTTGAAACGGTCTTATAGATCAGGATTTTATCATCACTACTGATAAGCAACTCATTCAACCCATCCCCATCGACATCCGCTATTACAGGCGAGCCACGCACCATCCCTCCAGTGTCGTCTGACCACACCACTCCACCATCATCTCCCTTCAAGATAACAACTTGCCCGTTATTCGAGCCAACTACCACCTCGCGACTCCCATCGTTGTTTACATCTACAACCAACGGTGACGTGTAACTGCGGCATACTGCATCAGCAGTAAAATAATTATGGCTGCCGAGGGAGATGCAGATATTATTTTCGTCATGCCTACATCTCTCTGTTGGTCCAAATCTATAACGCCACAATATTTTTCCAGTCATAGCATCCAAGGCATAACACGATGCATCTGCCAAGCTAGTGATGACAACCTCTAACCGACCATCAGAATTAATGTCTGCGATTGTCGGAGAACTATCCAGACCACCACCGACTTTTGTCTGCCAACGGACACTACCATCGTTACCATTCAAGGCAAATACAGAATTATCACCTTGACCGCCTGTATGTTCACCACCACCAAAAAACACCATGGGCACACCACCGACAACAGCAAACGAAGGTGATGAATCAGGATCATACTTGAATTCACGAAACCATTTGAACGCCCCATCTTTTGCTGACAAACAATACAGTTTCCTGGATCGCATTCCAGTTACTATCTCGAGCTCGCCATCAAGATCGACATCTGCTATCAGCGGCGAAGATACAATACCCGACTTTGTTCCGTTGAAGAACTCATGCTTTGGTAAATACCGGCTCCAAACGACACTCCCTGTCCTCCTGCAGATGCAGTACATCCTCGCACCGTAGCCCCCGATGTATACCCTATCAGTAGAATCCTCAATCGCGACCGTTGCACGGATAGCCTTGCCACATCTCACAGACCAAACCAGTTCTCCGCTCTCGAGATTGATCGCGTATAGCACCCCGGATTCATCACCGACTATGACAGCAGTAAGGATTGTTGAGATATCAGTTACTACTGGCGACGACGTGACAATTTCTTCACAGAGATACCTCCACAAACACTCACCAGAGATGCCGTCGTATGCCAGCACACTACCATGCCTGTCGCAGCCCACAATAACGGCCGATTCCCTACCAGCAACATACCCGACCGCAGGTGTAGACCATGTAGCTGAGTCAAGCTGCAGTGCATTTATCTTTTCAATAGACATTTTGGTGCCATCATGAAGCTACACTACTTATCGACCATAAATGCCACTATCATACCAGCCATTATGCTCACGAGTATTATCAGCCAACCCCGTCACACTTGATGACCAGTCTTCCTGCGTAATCTATGCGACTCAAGAATACAGGTGATTTTGTTTCTTCAAAATACTGGTCCGTAGCCTCTCTTGACCCTCGCCAATGACCATAATCATCAATTATAAGAACACCACCATTCACCAATAACGGATACATGTTTCTCAACTCATGCAAGGTAGAATCATACAGGTCCGTATCCAGGCGCAACAATGATATTTTATCAGGCACGGTGCCCGGGATAGTATCCTCCACCATGCCTTGAACAATAATGAAGTTATCATCGGGGTAATCAACTTGCGAAAGATTCGCCTTTACCTCGTCAAGTGAGGAATAACACCAGTCAGACGTACCATCATCTTTCCTGCCATCTTCCCATTTATTCTTCGCCAGGGTGCCAGCAAAGTTCACATCTTTTTCCGTTGGCTCAGTCATCCCTTCATATGTATCATACATATAGATTTTTCTATCTTTAACACCCAGTTCAGACAGGACGATAGCCATGAGCATCACACTGCCGCCCTTCCATACTCCACACTCGACGAAGTCACCATCTATATCATTTTCTATTATATATTTAACTGCCTTATACAGAGCATACATACGTTCAAATGAGGTAAGTGAGTATGGTTTACATCTCTCAAATATAGAAAAGAACTCCTTTTCCACATCCGGCCAACCAGCACCCTCACCAGCATATGCATAGCCTCGTTTTTTAAGCTCTTTCTTAATAAATTGTTTTATCATAATCAAATACTCGTAATAATAAAAATCCACAACTGCCATATAGGCCAAACTTTACAACTCAGCATCAGTCGCACGCCTATGTGAAAAATCCAGGCGAATGAATACATTCTCCAGATATTTTGACATCGCCATGATGCGGCTCGAACCTGGCGCGACAGCTGAAAGCATCCTGCTGATTTCACCACCCGCTTTTACACCACACAGCACACCAAGAACCGAAAAATACACTATCGTACCCAAAACAATACCAACGACCATACCAACAAACCCATAGTATACGTGAGCCAGCGCATACGCTGACACTCCTGCAATCATTCCGGATAGCAATGATGGCACTATGTTTTCCACCAACTTTGGCCTGATGATTTTGTGTACCTTATAGGTTATGTACGGGACGGTAACGAATATCGCAATCACCAGCGCCACAGCGTAGCCTTTGAGTTCAGCATCCGCAACAATACTTAAAAATATAAGTACCTGCAGGATAAATCGGGCAGTCAGCGCTATCAGTGGTGTAATAGCATCACCAGTCGCTTTAAGCACTTGAAGATACGGCATCAAAACCACAAACGCCATATAGCCTGGAACCGCAATATAGATGAGACTTAATGATTCACTCCACTTGTCTGTCACCACCAGATTTATAAATAATTCCGCCTGCGAAACAAACATTGCGAGCATATAAAATGTAACCAACCCACCTATAAACAGACTCGTCTCCACCAACCTCACCAGACGTTCAGGCTCATCCTGAACTCGCCCGAACACACGCAATTGCACTTTCCCTATCAGTATCAGTGGTTGGTGAGCTATCGCATCAAGCAATTTCTTGGCAAAATTAACTAACCCAACGGCAGATGTACCAAGATACGACCCAACCACCACTGGAACTACCGCATTATTTGCAAGTGCTGAGAAGTTACCCAACTGAATCGGTAGCCCAAACCGCAGAATCTCCTTTGCGGTGCGCATATCAAACCCAAACGCTGGAGTCCACCACGACATCCTGAACAAAATTATTACACCAACAAGTCCACGTAACAATGTTGCCACAACCAGCGACCATACACCGTAATCAAGCAAGGCCATGGTAACCGCTATCGTTATATACACCAGATACTCAGCAACTTCAGAAACAGCAAGCAAATCATGTCGCAGCTGTCTCTGTAATAATATGGACGGGATCGTCTTGAGCGAGGCAAGAAACAATGCAATCCCAAGCACTCGTATCAACCAGATATAATCTGCATCCAGCTCGTAATGACTGGCTATATAAGGAGCTAAAACCAGAATGGCTATCAATGATACGCCGACCACTCCTTGCTGCAAAAAAAAGACCGTACGTAATTCTATTTCAGTAACGTTCTCTTTTTTACGCAGCAGAGCCGCCGACAGACCCAGACTGCTAACTTCCTCAAAAAATATAACTACAAAATTTGCTATCGCAAATACACCAAACATTTCTGGCGTTAGTATTCTCGCTAACACCAACATACCGAAGAAGCCTAGCAATCGAAGCACGCCCTGACGAGCAAACAGACTAGCCACGCCTCTTACAGCACGAGTTTTAACCTCACCGTCTGGAACATCCTCTTCCGCACTACTATGTAGATTCACTTTTTGCTGGTCAGGTTTTTCTTCTAGCACTACTTACGCCTTATCACTCAGTGCTAGCTGAAGCCGTAATATTCTTTATACCACGCAATAAACTTGCCGATCCCGTCCTTCAATGTTGTCTCCGGCTTAAAACCCACTGCTTCGTACAATGAATCGATGTTTGCGTATGTCGCGACGACATCACCATCCTGCATACCCATCATCACTTTTTCGGCTTTGCAGCCGATAGCGTCTTCGATGGTTTCGATGAACTCCATCAGCTGTACAGGTTCGTTATTGCCGATATTGTAGACTCGGAACGGAGCATAACTGGTCGACGGGTCGGGATTATCGGAATCGTAATTTTCGTCGGGGGTAGCGATCTTGTCTATCACCCTGACTACACCTTCGACGATATCATCGATGTAGGTAAAGTCACGCATCATCTTGCCTTCGTTGAAGACATTGATCGGTCTGCCATTGAGCATCGCATCCGCGAACAATGAGGGAGACATATCCGGTCTACCCATCGGTCCGTACACAGTGAAAAAGCGTAGCCCGGTGGTCGGGATGTCATACAGATGACTGTAGCAATGCGCCATCAACTCACCTGATTTTTTTGTGGCCGCATACAAGCTGACCGGATGATCGACATTATGTGACACGCTGAACGGCATCTGCGTATTGGCGCCGTAGACACTCGAACTACTCGCATATGCAAGATGCTCGACTCCCGTGTGCCTGCAACCTTCGAGAATATTCACGAAGCCGACAAGGTTGCTATCGACATAGGCGTGTGGATTCTTCAGCGAGTAGCGCACGCCTGCCTGGGCAGCCGAATTGAATACTCTCTGTATATCATGTTCTTTGAACAGTTTCTCGACGGCATCACGATCGGACATATCCATCTTGATGAAGGTGAATCTATCGTAGTCCTCTATCGTCTTGAGGCGGTCAAGTTTGAGTTGTACTTCGTAATAATCGTTGAGGTTATCGATACCGACAACTTCATCACCACGCTCTAGCAGCACTCTTGACACATTACTACCGATAAAACCTGCGGCACCAGTCACCAGTATCTTCATAATCTTCTAACGTCCTACACAGCAGTATTCAAAACCGGCTTCTTCCATCATGCCTTTCTCGTATACATTTCGTAAATCGACGAATACGTTCCCGTTCATCGTTTCTTTGAGCCGCGCCAGATCAAGTCCACGGTACTGATTCCACTCGGTCATCAACACGACAGCATCGGCCGACTTCACCGCTTCATCGATTGAATCACAATAATTTATCGTCGTCGGCAGTAACGGTTTGGCTTCCTTCACGCCTTCCGGATCATGCGCATTGATTACGGCACCTTTATCTGCCAACGCTGGCAGGATTGCGAGCGCAGGAGAATCACGCATATCATCTGTTTCCGGTTTGAATGTGAGCCCCAATACGGCGATGGTTTTGTCTGCTTCAGAGCCACCCAGTGCTTCCCGTATCTTCGATACCATTCTGGCTTTCTGTGATGCATTCACCTCGACGACTGATTCGACGATTCGACTCGAACAACCATGCTCCTGTGCGATACGTATCAATGCCAGTGTGTCTTTGGGGAAACAAGAGCCACCATAACCGGGGCCGGCATGCAGGAATTTTTTGCCGATACGACCATCCAGCCCCATGCCTTTTGCGATGGAATGCACATCGGCACCCACTTTTTCACACAGCTGTGATATCTCGTTGATGAAACTGATCTTGGTCGCCAGAAACGCATTGGAGGCATATTTGATCAACTCGGCACTTTCCAGATTAGTAACATGGATGGGCGCTTCGATCAGATTGAGAGGTCGATACAGTTCTCTCAGACTGGCTTCCGCTCGCTCGGATTCTACCCCGAGCACGACCCTGTCCGGTCTCATGAAATCATCGATGGCTGAGCCTTCGCGTAAAAACTCAGGGTTGGATGCAACATCGTAATCCGCATCCGGATTGGCTGCACTGACCAGTCTTGAAACCTGTCTCGCTGTACCGACCGGTACGGTGGATTTGTCCACGATGACTGTATAGCCCTTGAGATAGGTTGCCACTTCTTCTGCAGCTGCGTAGACATATTGCAGATCCGCATGCCCATCGCCACGACGTGTCGGTGTACCGACTGCGATGAAGACCAGATCAGCCTCACCCACCGCCTGCTCAAGATCGAGCGAGAAACTCAACTTGTTTGCTGCGACACCACGTGCAACCAGCTCATCCAGTCCGGGTTCATAGATCGGTATCTCACCGTTGAGCAGCGCATTTATCTTAGATTCATCTTTATCGACACAGGTGACATTGGCGCCGAATTCTGCAAAACAGGCGCCGGAAACAAGGCCAACATAGCCAGACCCGATCATTACTACATTCATGTTAAATCCAGTATTTTAAGTTTCAAAAAAATTTATCAGGCATGTACCACATTGGCATATTTGCCGCGATACATCCCTCTCGTATCAATAATCATAGCAGATGATTCCCGTATCAGGTCGTAGTCGAAATCATCATGATCGGTCCCGACCACGACACAATCGTAATCTTTGAGACTCTGCGCGGTGATCTCCACCGTCTTGAGATCGAAGCTGTAACGCCTCATCTTCGGGAAAACAGGCACATACGGGTCAGAATAGTCTACCTCCGCCCCTTCATTCTGCAGCAATTGCATAATCTCGACCGAGGGTGATTCTCGCATATCATCCACATTTTTCTTGTAGGCGATACCCAGCATCAGGATCTTGCTGCCATTGATGGATTTCTTATGGCTGTTCAGGCCGTACATCACCTTACTCAACACATATTCCGGCATGGCGCTGTTGACCTCACCGGCCAGCTCGATGAAACGGGTATTGACACCGTATTCGCGTGCCTTCCAGGTCAGGTAGAACGGGTCGATGGGGATACAGTGTCCGCCCAGCCCCGGGCCGGGATAATACGGTACGAAGCCGAAAGGTTTGGTCGCAGCCGCATCGATCACTTCATAGATATCGATATCCATTCGGTCTGCCACAATCTTCATCTCGTTGACCAGCCCGATATTGATCGCACGGTGTATATTTTCCAGCAACTTCGTCATCTCGGCTGCACGTGTCGAACTCACTGCAACGACTTTATCAATCACCTGCCCATACAGCGCTACACCCACTTCACGGCAGGCTTCAGTATCGCCACCACACACTTTCGGGATGGTCCGAGTCACAAAATCCGGATTACCCGGGTCTTCACGTTCAGGAGAATACACCAGAAAGATATCTTTACCGACACTCAAGCCACCCGATTCAGCGCGTGGTTTAAGCTCTTCATCGGTGGTGCCGGGATACGTCGTACTCTCCAGCGATACCACATGACCTTTTCTGATATATGGCACCAGGCTGTCCATGGTATCTGTCACGTAACTCAGGTCCGGTTCACGATGCAGATCCAGCGGTGTCGGTACACACAGTATCAGCGCATCGACCTCCCCCGCGCGGGAGAAATCGGTGGTTGCTTCGAAACCTTTATCGACCGCACCTTGAATTGCTTCATCAGGGATATGTTTAATGTAAGTCTTACCAGCTGAAATCTTCTCAGCTTTTTCATCGTCGATATCGAAACCGACAACTTTGTAGCCCACTTCTGCATATCGTATCGCCAGCGGTATACCGACGTAACCCAGACCGACGATACCGATCACCGCTGATCTGTCATCCAATTTATTGATTAATTCTTGTTTCATATTGCTTGCTTCACTTCACTAGTACACAAAGTAGTCAGGCCCTGCCGAAGTTCAACTGTCGGCTGCCAATCCAGTACTCTCATTGCTGTTTCGATATTTGCATAGGACTCCCTGATATCGCCTTTTCGAGCTTGTTCATAGTTGGCAGAAAACCCGCGATGTTTTATGTCGCAGAATACCTGCAATAATTCGTTGAGCGTGGTCTGCACACCGGTAGCGACATTCATAAATCTGCCGACTGCCTCATCACTGACGACCGCTCGCATGTTCGCCTCGACCACATCACTGATGTAGATAAAATCACGTGTCTGCGAACCATCACCATATATTGTCGGTGTCTGTCCTGCATCGAGTTTGTCGGCGAAGATCGAAATCACACCGGAATAAGGCGACGAAGGATCCTGTCGGGGACCGTAAACATTGAAGTAACGCAGGCATACAGTCTCTACACCATACAGCGTGTAATACATGCCACAGGCTTTCTCTGATGCCAGTTTATCTACCGCATAGGGTGACAGTGTGACCGGTAACATATCTTCTGTCTTAGGCAATTCAGGTGCATCACCATAGAGTGCTGCGCTCGATGCAAACACGACACGTTCGACCTTGTTCAATCGTGCCGCTTCCAGGATATTGAGCGTACCGGTGTAATTGATGACATGCGAACCGAGCGGATCAAAGATGGTTTTCTGTACAGATGCAACCGCTGCCTTATGGAATATCCAGTTGACATTTTCTGTCAGCGACTTCACCAGAGCGAAATCACTGATACAGCCCTCAACCACAGTCAATCTGTCATGCTGCTGTAGATTTTCACGATGACCGGTTGAGAAATCATCGAGCACGATCACTTCATGCCCATCAGACAACAATCTATCAGCGATATGTGAACCGATGAAACCCGCCCCGCCTGTTATCAATGCTTTCATTTATCGCCACTTCTGCCGTAGACATCATCAAATCGCACGATATCATCTTCACCGAGGTAATTACCTGTCTGCACTTCTATCAGTTCCAGCGGAATCTTGCCGATGTTCTCCAGCCGATGTGTCATACCCAGCGGGATGTAGGTGGATTCATTTTGATACAGGGTGAATTCTTCATCACCACGGGTGATCTTGGCCGTACCATTGACGATCACCCAGTGCTCGGCACGATGGTGATGCATCTGCAACGACAATACTGCGCCCTGTTTGACGGTGATGCGTTTGACCTGGAATCCGTCTGCCGCGTCGATGCCCTGATAACATCCCCAGGGACGACAGACTTTTTTATGCAGTAACGCCTCTTCCCGGTCTGACTGTGACAACTGGTCGACGATCAATTTGATATCCTGAACTTTATCTTTTCTGGCAACCAGCAGAGCATCATCCGTATCGACCACGACCAGGTTATCGATACCCAGGCCGACCAGTAATTTATCATTCGCTCTGAGATAACAGTTCGTCGCATCCTGACTGATGACATCACCGATGATAGCGTTACCGTCATCATCTTTTTCGTTAATATCGTACAGTGCAGAAAAGGAACCCACATCGCTCCAGCCGATATCGACCGGGATGACCACGGTATTCTCTGCCTTTTCCATCACGGCGTAATCGATGGAATCTGAAGGCGAGGATTCGAACGCATCCTTTTCGACCCGGATAAAATCCATATCGACTTCAGATTGCTCGATGGCAGCTTCACAGGCCGCCAGTATCTCGGGGGAATACTGTTTCAATGCATCCAGATAGGCGGATGCTCTGAACATGAACATGCCGCTATTCCAGTAGTAACCGCCCTGCTCAAGGTAGTTCTCGGCAGTAGCAAGATCCGGTTTTTCGACAAAGGAATCGATACGGTACACTGAATCGGCCAACTGCTCACCCGCCTTGATATAGCCGAAACCGGTTTCAGGATGCCCCGGTACCACACCGAATGTCACGATATCACCGTTATCGCAGGCCGTCTCACCAAGACCGACAGCCTCGACGAATGCCTCGACATCACGGATATCGTGATCGGCAGGCAATACGATCAGCTTGGCATCATCATCCACCTGCATGGCCCGAAATGCTGCCAGCGCGATCGCTGGAGCGGTGTTGCGTCCGACCGGTTCGAGGATGATAGAGGTATCGTATGAACAGATCTGCCTGACCTGCTCGGCCACCATGAAACGGTAATCTTCATTGCACACGACGATACCGTGTTCGATCTCGATGGAATTGAAACGTGCCAGGGTATTCTGCAGTAGTGAATTATCGTCCAGCAACGGTAATAGCTGCTTGGGGTGCATCTTTCGTGACAACGGCCACAGTCGTGTCCCCGACCCACCGGACAAAACAACGGGTATTAACATTCAAGTCTCCAATACGAAAAACATCGGCCCGATATGACGCAGGGAACCGATGGCGGATATAGTGTGATTCTAGTTCAAAAAAGCTGTAGCATGAGATATTTTAAGGCTTTGATGTGCTGTTCCCCGGTTTTTCCGGAGGTCTCCCACTGTCTACCGGCCTGTCTCGACAACCGTTTTTAATCCTTCCAGAGTAAACGGTTTCGACA
>WFUQ01000086.1 GCA_015484935.1 Gammaproteobacteria bacterium | reverse complement strand
GCGGTGCACCCAACAGTGCCGCGCGTAATATCGCCCCGATACCCTTACCACCCACCCAGCGACGCATGGCATCCTGCGGGATGAAAACCCTGATCAAGCCCGCCGCCAGCAGACCGATCAACAACCAGAAAGCCGTATCCAGCACCACCGCCCAAATATTGTTTAACAGAATCATCATACTGCCAGTTTAGCCGGCTGCCACCGACATGTGCGGAAGAATGCACACCTACAATGGGATACGCATCCACCAGACAGAGCCATGCTCCATCAAAATCTTTCGATAATCAGGCAGATACCTGCCCTGTCCGGTGCTAGAATGCGCCCCATGAAAACCGAGCTTCTCAGCCCCGCAGGCACCATCAAAAACATGCGCTACGCTTTCGCTTACGGAGCGGATGCGGTCTATGCCGGGCAACCCCGCTACAGCCTGCGCGTACGTAACAACGATTTCAAAGACAAGAACCTGGAGATAGGCATCGACGAAGCCCATCGTCTGGGCAAGAAATTTTTCCTCACCTCCAATCTGATGCCGCATAACAGCAAGGTCAGAACCTACATCGACCATCTGGAACCGGTGATCGATCTCGGTCCCGATGCACTCATCATGGCCGACCCCGGCCTCATCATGATGGTGAAAGAAAAATGGCCGGACATGCCCATCCATCTCTCGGTACAGGCCAACACGGTCAATTTCGCCACAGTGAAGTTCTGGCAACAGCAAGGTATCGATCGCATCATCCTGTCACGAGAACTGTCGCTGGATGAAGTCGCCGAGATACGTCAGGAATGCCCGGACATCGAACTCGAAGTCTTCGTACACGGTGCATTATGTATCGCCTACTCCGGTCGTTGTCTGCTATCCGGTTACTTCAACCACCGCGACCCCAATCAGGGCACCTGCACCAACTCCTGCCGATGGGATTACAAGACTGTCGAAGCCGAAGAAACCGCAGAAGGTATCTACAAACCGACCGACAAGATCGCAGGCGAATCGATCCAGGTCGCCGCACCGACCACATCGGAGATGGGCAACGGCACACGTCATCCACTGGCTGACAAAACCTATATGCTGGAAGAAAAAAACCGCCCCGGTGAACACACCACCATCACCGAAGATGAACACGGCACCTACATCATGAATTCCAAAGACCTGCGCGCAGTCGAACACGTCGGCAAACTGATTGACATCGGTGTGGATTGTCTGAAGATAGAAGGTCGCACCAAATCGCATTACTATGTCGCCCGTGTCACCCAGAGTTACCGTCAGGCGATCGATGCCGCCGAACGTGGTGAAGAATTTGATCCGGCATTGTTCGGCGATCTGGAGAATCTCGCCAATCGGGGCTATACCGACGGCTTCTTCGAACGCCATCATACCCACGAATACCAGAACTATGTCGACAGTCATTCCAAGAGTCGGCAGCAAGCCTTCGTTGGCGAAGTACTCTCTTATGACAGGGACTCCGGCATCGCCGAGATCGATGTAAAAAACAAATTTTCACTCGGTGACAGACTGCAGCTGGTCACACCCGGCGGCAATCAGGACATCGTCGTCGATAACATGCAAGACCAGCATGGCAGGGACATGGAATCGGCTCTCGGCAGTGGCTACTTCGTCAAGATGCAGCTGCCCGAGACCACCACCGAACAGAGCTTACTGGCACGCTACCTAGACTGAACAGACTTCACAACAACCAGGGAGAAAGGACATGATCGTTGTTATATCCAACCGCAAACTCGAAGGTACACTGGATGGCAAACCCAAACCATACAGTTTTCTGGGCAAAGACATGGGCGATACAGGTAACGTCTACGGCAAGGCCCACCTCGTCAGCAGAAAAGGTGCTGATGGGAAAGTCAAAAAGGACAGCAAAGGCAGGGCTATCAAAGACAAACGTCTGACGCTCTTTTCCGAGCAGGACAAGTCACAGTTATTCGATGAGATCACCGACAAGATAAAAGCCGGCAATGCCGAATTGAACCGTCCCTGGGTGGTGTTCCTGCACGGCAACAACCAGACCACCGCCAAGAACATCGGCAAAGCCGCTGACATAGAGAAGCAACACCACGTCAATGTCATCGCGTTCTCATGGGCATCGCAACCCTATACCGGCGACGATGACAAACTGCTCAAAGCCTTAAAGAAAGAAGCTGCAAAAAAACTGATCCGTGCTCTGGGCGGTACCACCATAGTCAGCAACCTGCTGAGTACCGGTTACCAGATGGCCGAAGGTTTCTGGCGGAATTACACACTGGCACGCATGAACGCCGAAGCATCGGCAGCCGATTTCTCACGTGCACTCAAAGCCATCAACCAGCAACTACTCAGCAAAGCCGGCAGTAAATTCAAACTGTCTTTCCTGTGTCACAGCCTGGGGCATCACCTGTTGCAGAAAACACTGACCAAACACACCTTTCCAATCAAATTCAGCAACATCATGTTGCATCAGGGCGATACAGACGCACCCGATCATGCCAAGTGGGTAAAAAAGTTACATGGCAAATGCCGGGACATCTACATCACCACCAACCAGTATGACTGGGTATTGCTGGCATCCAACTTTTACAACCGTGTCGAACGACTTGGGCAGACCAAACAATATTATGGCTGCAAAAAATGTCGCTATGTCGATTTCTCGGATGCCGCCTATACCAGTGCCGAAAACGAACATGAGTTTTTCAGATTGAAACCACAGCAGAAAGGCTTCTCGTACACCAATGAAGAGATACACCGCTTCATCGGTAAAGTGGTACGCAGTGAGATCAATACACTCACGAAAAAATCCGGCTTTACCGAAAGAGTAAAGAATGTATACGAACTGTCCACCTACATCGACCCCATCGATGATGAGATAAGCGAACGCTAACGACGTCACCTGCGGCGATATATGGCAGCTATAAAAAGACTGGATAAACCACCGGCACTGCCATATATTAGCCGCATGTTACGCATCCTCCTCCCTATCGTACTGACACTGTTCACCTCGAGTACACCCGTCTCGGCGAAAGAACCCGTCGGCTACGCACAGTTCAAGTTCCCGCATATCATCCGACAGGACGGTATCGAACTGGAACTGTTCCCGCGCCCACCCAACCAGATCGCCGCATTCTACGAAGCACGCGGTTTTCCGCCGGAGATGATCGACATACTCAAACAACAATGTTACATAACCGTACGTATCCACAACCGGCGTGACGATATCGTCTGGCTGGAACTGGACAACTGGTCATTCAGTATCGACAGCAAGCCGGTGCAACGATCAGATCGCGGGCAATGGAAACGACGCTGGCAGAAGATGGGCACAGCTCTCAACCATCAATCCACCTTCCGCTGGTCACTGTTACCGGAAACACTGGACTATCTGCCAGATGAACGGGAGAGCGGCAATATCATCCTGCCTCGCAGACCAGGTAATATTTCGATACAGGCGAGCTTCGCAACCGGTACAGATAAACAGGGCAAGCCGATACACATCCACTACGACAAACTCCAGTGTGCACAGAACCCATGAACTTCCACTTACTACTAAAGACCTGGAACGTCAGACGACTTGCTGTCAGCGCATTATTGTTCGCCGTCACTTTCAATGTCGTCGCAGCCGGGATAGAAAAACCACATGGCATCCGCGATTATCAGATCGGCCGCGCACCGGATTTCACCCTGAACGACCTCGAAGGCGACACTCGCAAACTATCAGATTTTCAGGGACGCTGGATATTCCTGCATTTCTGGGCGAGCTGGTGCGGCCCCTGTCGTCTGGAGATGCCACACATACAGAAACTGACACAGCAGTTCGATGCAGACGAACTTGCCATCATCCTGGTCAACACCGCTGAAGATGAAGACACCGTGTTCAGCTTCCTCGCCGAGATGCAGATCGAGAACAGCCTGCTGGACAGCGATGGTCTGATCTCGGAAGCATGGAAACCACGCGGTTTGCCGACCACCTTCCTCATCGACCCGCAGGGGCAGGTACAGTATCAGGCGATCGGCGGACGCGAATGGAGCAAACCGGTCTATCTGCAGTTTTTGCGTCGTTTGATCGACGCGAAATAGATTACGGACAATCATAAACCCAGCGTGATCATGACCGGCGCATTCACGTAACTCATCGGACACCACTACGGTAAGATACCGGCCAGAATCAATCCGGGTAAATCACATGGAAACACTATTCACCATCGAAAACCTGATCAACCTTTTCCTGCTCATCATGTTGCAGGCTGTACTGGGTTTCGACAACCTGCTCTACATCGCCATCGAATCAAAACGGGTCACCCCGGAAAAACAGGCACTGGTCCGTAAACTGGGTATCGCACTGGCGATCATCCTGAGGCTGATATTACTGTTTGCCGTAATGGAACTTATCTCATTATTCCAGGACCCTCTGTTCACACTGAACTGGCAAGATATCGCCACCGGCAGCTTCAACCTGCACAGCATCATCGTGTTGTTCGGTGGCATCTTCATCCTGTACACCGCCATGAAAGAGATCCTGCACATGATGACACTGGAAGAGACCTGTGAGGACAACAGCAGACCCCGTTCATTCTACTCAGCCCTGTTCTGGATAGTCATCATGAATGCGATCTTCTCATTCGACTCTATTCTCAGTGCGCTCGCCTTCACCGATGTATTTGCTGTCATGGCGACGGCTATCATCATCGGCGGCATATTGATGATATGGTTGTCGGATGAAGTCGCCAACTTCCTGCAGAAGAATCGCATGTACGAAGTGGTCGGTCTGTTCATCCTGTTTCTGGTCGGCATCATGCTGGTATCCGAAGGTGGTCACCTCGCGCATCTGAATTTCATCGGACACACTATCGAACCGATGAGCAAAGCCACGTTCTATTTCATCATCGCCGTCATGGTCGTCATCAACATCGTGCAGTCACGCTATCGTAAAAAACTGCAACGCCTGAAGATGCAACGTGTGAGTCCCGACAGGGAATGGTTATAGATAATAAGAGCAGACTGTCATGACACCCGAACGTCTACAGGTTATCAGGAACAGTCTCGAGCGCAGACAACCTGATCTGACCGTGGTGATGGAACGCGTCACCAAACCGCATAACCTTGCCGCCGTCGCGCGCACACTGGAAGCGGTCGGCGGTATGGAAGTGCATGCGATAACCGAATTGCGTCCGCTGCGCCTGTCACAGATGTCCGCTGCCGGTATCCGCAAATGGATGAAGCTGCAGAAACATCAATCGACAGGTCAGTGTCTTGCCAAGCTCAAACAACAGGGCTTCCATATCATCGCCACCACCCTGAGCGAAACAGCAAAGGATTACCGCGATATCGATTACACACGTCCCGTCGCCATCCTCACCGGGCAGGAACTGGAAGGCATCTCAGACGAGGCGATCGGACTCGCCGACCAATGTATCAGCATCCCCATCGTCGGCATGGTGCAGTCACTCAATGTCTCCGTCGCGACCGCACTGGTACTCTATGAAGCCCACAGGCAGCGACACCAAGCCGGTGCTTACGAGCGACGCAAACTGGATGACGCAAGCTACACACGACTATTATTCGAAGCCTGCCACCCGCAGATAGCACGCTACTGTCAGGAGAAATCGATCTCCTATCCCGCTATCGATGATAACGCGGAGATACTGGAACCATTTACCGGCACAGCATTTGGTAACGATACGGACAAAGCAAACAAAACCCGTGCCTGAACGCTCACCTGTCTGCTACCCTCTCAGAGCGGATCGCATACCAGATAAACCCGATGATCAACAACTGTAGCGGCAGACGGATGTAGAGCGCGATCTCGGGAATATCGGCAAAGCGTTCAGGATACATCGCCATATTTATATTTGCGGGAAACACAGCGACACTCAGCAGAATCAAGCCATAACCTGCCAGCACCCGTGTTGCCGGGGCTAGTATCCCGATCGCACCGAGCAACTCGAACAAGCCGCTGACAAACACCAGCTCACGATGATAAGCAAGATAATCCGGCATGATCGCGATAAAAAAATCTGCCAGAAAAAAATGCGACATGCCGCCGATAAAAAAGAACAGCGCGATGATGACTATCGGTAGACGTGGTATGGAACAGTCATATAGGAGCGATCAAACTTGTATCAACCGACTCAACGACCCGGCCGTTTGAACTTGTTGCGTGCAGTCTCTACCCTGGCGCGGCACACACAACCATTGACATGGTCATTGATCAACCCCATCGCCTGCATGAAAGCATACACCGTCGTCGGCCCGACGAACTTCCACCCCATCTTCTTCAACGCCTTCGATAAAGCGATGGACTCTGCAGAAGTCGAGACAGACTGAGGTGCTGCCAGTTTTTTAGCATCCGGCTCATAACTCCATACATACGCCGCCAGCGACCCTTCCTGTTCGATCAACTCCTGCGCTCGCTTCGCATTATTGATGGTCGCTTCGATCTTGCCACGGTGCCGGACGATACCTTCATCCTTAAGCAGACGATTGATATCGCGCCGGGTAAAACCTGCGATGCGGTCAAAATCGAAATCGTGGAACGCTGCACGGAAGTTCTCCCGCTTGGCGAGGATAGTCCGCCAGCTTAAGCCTGACTGAAAACTCTCCAGGCACAGCTTTTCAAATAACCGTTGATCGTCGTCTACCGGGTAGCCCCATTCCTTATCGTGGTAATCGAGAAACTCCGGCGCCGCACCACACCACCCGCAGCGTGATTTACCATCAGCTGCCTTGAATAACTTACTCACATCTTACCTCCCCCCGCAAACAACGGACACTCACTACACTACCAAAGACGGTCAATCCCGTCCGCTCAACATAATACACAGAACCCGATAAATCAGTAGCTAAATAACACCCGCATCTCCGCCTGAAATACATACATCTGCTCTCATACCTATTAATTTCAGCATTCAGGTGTCAAAAATTTTTACATTTCAAAACGTGTAACGACCACCGAAAACCCGTATCTACTTGTTATTATTAAAAAATATTATTTCGGCACAGTTATTGCTGATTTCAAGTTATTCACTAGCCTAAATGCAAACAAATGAAATGAAAGGAGCATCTCATGATTATAAAACGTCTCACATTCGTCATCCTGACACTTTTATTATCACAAACAGCCAGTGCAGCTATCGTTAGTTATTCTTCTGGCCCATACAGCTATTCTGGTGGGTTCGACGAACAAGGTAGTTACGGCGTAGGCCCAACTACAGTAACCGGTCTTCAGCAGTTCGACCCAAGTTAGGGCACCTTAACTGGCGTCAATTTTACAATCACTTCTGGTACTTTTGGTTGGACTGGAGACCTATCCAGTGATGAGGTCAGCGACTACTTTATCGCAGATATACAAGCAGCATTACTCTATAACGTAGGTGGTGGTACATATACAGTACAGGACTCAATAGAAGATAGTATTTATTTATCTTGTGAAGATACTGGCGAGGGTTGTTTGGATTACGCTGGTTCTTACGTTGATTATATATTTCCGGATGATGCGTACGATTCTTCCTGGGCGCTGAATGAGTTTGATATCAACGACCTGGTTGGGCTTGGTGAAGTGAGTAACCTCCTTCTTGATGTCGGAGTTTTTATTACCGAAACAACCGCGACTGCCTCAGTCACCGGGAACAATGACATTACAGATGCTATGGTTAGGGTGACGTATGAATATTCAGTCGTCCCTGTCCCTGCAGCTGTATGGTTGTTTGGTTCTGGAATACTTGCTCTAGCTGGTGTAGCGCGACGTTCGCATTGATAGCAGCACTCAAACACCTGCGGCTTGAATACCAGTGCGATTAAGTCACATAATCAAATAGGAGCTGTGAGACTGTTGGCCAATAGACGACATCCACAGTCAACATGATCAGTCCCCTGTTTTCAGTCTTTGGATATCGGCGAGATTGCTTCAGTGATTACTCTGCCACTGTTTCTAGCACCTTTGCATAAAGCGGATTAACACCTTTAAAAACAATAGTCCGTAAAATCAAGCCGCTAACGACGAGAATAGATTAACAAGCCTCTTTGTCCTTCCCGCGCAGGCGGGAAGAACGTGACAGGAGGTAGTCGCTTTTACCTTATAAATTTTTTTATTTGTGTCTAACCGCGTTCATTTGCGGGTTCATATTATTGCCTTTGTAATAGGAGACACTCAGGTCTAGTTAAAATTTATATCCATCCAGAGACTTTTTTAGTACCGTACAAAGCTCTATAGCATCAACTTTTAACCCTCATGTCGCAAATGAAGTTAATTTGGTAATTTAAGCTGGAGATGCCTTAG
>WFUQ01000085.1 GCA_015484935.1 Gammaproteobacteria bacterium | reverse complement strand
GATCACGGCATCGCATTGCGTATCAAGGAAGCCGCGCGTGAAGTCGGTCGTCCGGTATTTTTTGCCGTGATGATCATCATCATCGTATTCGCACCACTGTTCAGTCTGGAAGGGGTGGAAGGTAAACTGTTCCAGCCGATGGCTATCTCTATCGTGCTGGCGATGATCGCATCGTTGCTGGTCGCACTGGTCGTCGTGCCAGCATTAGCCACGTACATGTTCACCAGCGGCGTCGAACATAAAGACGGCTATGTCATGCCACCACTGGAAAATCTGTACCGCAAAGCCTTACCATGGGCACAGGCAAAACGTAAAGTCGTAGTCATAACAGCACTGGGGCTGTTCATCGGCTCGCTGGCACTGGTTCCGTTTCTCGGCACCGAGTTTGTACCGGAGCTGGAAGAAGGCACGTTGAACATCCGTACTACGCTGGCACCGTCGTCCAGTCTGGATACCGCACTGGCTGTCGCCAATAAACTGGAAGCCGCCTTACTCACTTTTCCTGAAGTGATCTACGCCACCAGCCGTGTCGGTCGTCCGGAGATAGGCGGTGACCCGGAACCGGTGTCCAACGTCGAAACCTTTGTCGGTCTGTTACCGGTGAGTGAATGGACCAGCGCATCCAATCGACAGGAACTGCAGAAGTTGATGGAAGCGAAGATGGGTGAGTTCCCCGGTCTGTTGTTCTCCTTCTCGCAACCGATCGCGACACGTGTCGATGAGTTGTTATCCGGTGTACGCGCACAGCTGGCGATAAAACTGTTCGGTTCCGATCTCGACATGCTGGCGAAAAAAGGCAGTGAGATCGAAGCACTGGTGAAGAAAGTCGAAGGCACACGCGGTGTCGCGATGGAACAGATAGGCGGCGAAGCCCAACTGGCAGTACGTCCCGACCGTGATGCGCTGGCACGTTACGGCATCTCCGTTGCGCAGGTGATGGACATGGTAGCCGATGCCATCGGTGGCCGTTCTGCCGGTCAGGTGATCAAAGGTAACGAGCGTTACGATATCTATGTGCGTCTTGCCGAAGAATACCGTAACAACGTCGAAGCCATCCGTGGTCTTATCCTGCAAGCACCAAACGGTGCCTGGGTGAAACTGGGTGATGTCGCAAAAGTGCAGATCGAATCCGGTCCGCCACAGATACGTCGTGATGATGTACAACGTCGCGTGGTCATCCAGACCAATGTCGAAGGGCGTGACATGGGCGGTCTGGTGGCCGAACTGCAACGTCGTATCGACAGCGAGATCGACATGCCACCGGGTTACACGGTAGTGTTCGGCGGGCAGTTCGAAAACCAGCAACGTGCGCAGGCACGTCTGATGATCGTGGTACCGTTATCACTCGGTCTCATCTTCCTGTTGCTGTATTTTGCATTCAGCTCTATCGGGCAGGCGATGCTGATCATGCTTAATGTACCCCTGGCACTGATCGGAGGTATCGCGGCATTATTCATCTCCGGCCAGTATCTCTCGGTGCCCGGCTCGATCGGTTTTATCGCCCTGTTCGGTGTCGCGGTATTGAATGGTGTGGTGATGGTTAATGCCATCAACCAGCGATTATCAGGCGGAGTCGATGTCGCTAAAGCGGTATTCGAAGGTGCCTTATCTCGTCTGCGTCCGGTATTGATGACCGCATCGATCGCCGCACTGGGTCTGATACCGATGTTGCTGGCGACCGGTGTCGGTTCAGAAGTACAACGCCCCTTGGCAACCGTCGTGGTCGGCGGACTGTTCTCTTCTACTCTGTTAACCTTGTTCGTAGTACCGGTACTCTACATCGTGTTCTCGAAGAGCGTTATCAAAGAAAACGAACGCAATTGATGAGGTGATATGGCCTGTTGTGGCAGCAGTGATAACGAAGGTTTCAGTGGTGACTGGTGGCAGTTTCCACCGTTACGTAATGCGCTGATAGCTGGCGCTATCGCCCTGCCCGCTTATGTGCTGGCATCGATGGGCGCAATCAGCGATACCATTGCGACGGTATTGTTCTGGTTGAGCATCCCCATCGGTGCCTGGTACTGGGCACAGGAAGGTGTCGAAGAACTCATCGACGAACACGAAGTCGGTATCTCTTTATTGATGATCGCCGCCACCGCCGGTTCCGGCATTCTGGGGCTGTGGGAAGAAGCGGCAGCACTGGTGGTGCTGTACGGTGCCGCAGAAGGCATCGAGGAATTTACTTTCGCACGTACCCGCACCGCCATCCGCGCGTTGCTGGATCTCACCCCCAAAGAAGCACGAATACTGCGTGACGGTAGCGAGATGATGATACCGGCCGAGCAATTACAGCCCGGTGATCATTTCATCGTACGTCCGGGTGAGTCACTGCCCACCGATGGCGTCATCATCACCGGCAACACCAGTCTGGATGAATCACCGGTAACCGGTGAATCGATACCCGTCGATAAAACCATCGGCATGAAAGTGTTTGCCGCCAGCATCAATGATCAGGGTGCGATCACCGTCGAAGCCACTGCCGGTTTTGCGGACAACACGCTGTCACGCATCATCCATCTGGTGGAACAGGCACAGGATCAAAAAGGCAAGGCACAACAATGGATGGAACGATTTGGTCGGCGTTACAGCCCGGTCATACTGGCGAGTTCTGCCCTGATGTTATTGATACCGTGGTTACTGAATGCTGAAATGAGCATGTGGGCAGAGCGTGCCGTCGTATTACTGGTCGCCGCTGCCCCCTGCGCACTGGTGATCTCATTACCGATCGCCATGGCAGCCGGTATCGCCGGCGCAGGTAAACGCGGCATCCTCATCAAGGGCGGCGCCCATCTGGAACATCTGGGTGTCATCAAAACCATCGCCTTTGACAAGACCGGAACACTTACCATGGGAAAACCCCAGGTCACCGATGTGGTCACAGTCAATAGTGATGACTCACGATTATTATTACTCGCCGCCAGCATCGAACAACACTCCGAACATCCACTGGCACGTGCGATAGTCAATCATGCCAACAGCCAGTCGATTACCACTAAAACATCCACCGGCTTTCAGGCATTGACCGGTGCCGGTGCCCGGGCTGATATCGATGCTGAAACCTGGTATCTGGGAAAACCCGAACTGTATAAACAATATGGTGTGTTGAGTGACGACCAGCAGACACATATCGACCAGTTGCAGTCAGAAGGTAAAACTGTGGTGGTAGTGTTTAACACCGGCACCGTCGCTGGCTATATCGCTATTCAGGATGTATTACGTGATGGTGTACAACAGGTGATCGCCAATCTGCACGACATGGGCATCAAAACCGTCATGCTGACCGGCGACAATCGACGCACTGCAGAACGCATCGCACAACAGATCGGTATCGATGACGTACGCGCCGACCTGAAGCCGGAAGACAAAGTCAAAGCTGTCACCGGATTACTCGATGAAGGTTTTGTCTTGATGGTCGGGGATGGTGTCAACGATGCACCGGCATTAGCGGCCGCCAGCTGTGGTGTGGCGATGGGTGCTGCAGGCACCGATGCCGCGATCGAAGCTGCCGATATCGCCCTGATGGCAGACGATCTCGGCAAACTGGAAGAAGCGATGTTACTCGGACGCAAGGCCCGTCGAGTCAGCTTGCAGAACATCGTGTTTGCGATAACGGTACTGGTGATCCTGATTCCGGCAGGGGTCGGTGGTTTCATCAGCATCGCGGCAGCAGTACTGGTGCATGAAGCCAGCGAGTTGCTGGCCGTGGCGAATGGTCTGCGTGCAGGCCGAACAGCCAAAGGCTAGTACATCATTGACTGATTACGAATTCAGACCACCCCTTCTCATATAACGCGATCTGCCACGCAACACCTATTCATCAAGCCAGCGCATCGTCAATCGGTTCGCCCACTGATTTTTCTATCGGCAGACCGGCAACACGCCATTCAGGATAGCCCCCGTCGAGGCGGCGGGCAAGCAATCCTCTGTCGCGCAGTCGAGCGACCGCATCGTATGCCAGTACACAATGTGGGCCACGACAATAGGCCACTATCTCCTGACTGGCTTCCAGCTTGTCGAATTGTTGCTCCAGTTCAGCCAGCGGGATATTGATGGCACCGGCCAGATGCCCGGCGTCATATTCTTCCGCAGGCCGCACATCGATCACCGTCACCAGTCCATCTTCAACACGCTGAAGTAATTCTTCGCTGGCAATAGGTTCCAGATTATCCTTCACCGTCAGGTAAGTTGCGATCAGCTGGTTCACTTCGGCGACTCTCTGCTCTGCCACAGCACGCAGGCAATCCAGCAGATTGATCACATCATCACCGGACAATCGATAGAACACTTTCAGCCCCTGCTTGTCTGACAAGACTAATCCCGCCTGCCTGAGCTGTTGCAGATGTTGCGAGGTATTGGCTATGCTGAGTCCGGAGACACTGGCGAGGGCATCGACGCTACGCTCGCCCTGCGCCAGAAGCTCCAGCAATTCCAGTCGGTTAGCATTACTGAGTGCCTTGCCGACGCGGGCAAATTGGGCGAACAGCGCATGTTTGACGTTGGTCGTTGACATAATCTCAGAAAGCTCACATACTATTCAAGTATTCTATTGAATACTTTTCTTAGCGATAATCATAGCAGACCTGCTGACCTTTTTGCCAGCAGAGTCGATTGAGGCAGATCATGGATATTACTGAATTCGTCATGAACAATGAGAAGACTATCCGCATGGGGTTTTTCTTCGGCATGCTGGCCGTGATGTGCCTGTGGGAAGTACTTGCCCCGCGTCGTGCGCTGACGGTTTCCAAAATCGTGCGCTGGACCAACAATCTCGGGCTGGTATTTTTCAACAGCTTTCTGATCCGCTTGCTCTTCCCTACGGCTGCTGTCGGCGTCGCCGCTTTTGCCGAGATGCGTGGCTGGGGGCTGTTTAACTATTACGACACACCATTCTGGCTTGCCAGTATCGCCTCGATCATCATCATGGATATGGTCATCTATCTGCAACATGTGATGGTACATGCCGTACCTGCACTGTGGCGATTACACCGGGTACATCATGCTGACCCGGATTTCGATGTCACCACCGGTGCACGTTTTCATCCCATCGAGATCATCTTGTCCATGTTGATCAAGTTCGCCACCATCCTGTTACTGGGGCCACCTGTGGTTGCCGTGGTGATATTCGAAGTCGTGCTCAATGCCACCGCCATGTTCAATCACAGCAACGTACGTTTAAACCTCACCCTCGACAAATTTTTACGCCTGTTCGTAGTCACGCCTGATATGCATCGAGTGCATCATTCGGTGGAAGACGATGAAGCCAACAGCAACTTCGGTTTTAACCTGCCGTGGTGGGACCGTCTGTTCGGCACCTACCGTGCACAACCTCGCGCCGGACATGAAGATATGAAAATAGGTATCCACACCTACAACGATATGAAACTGGTTTCCTGGCTGCCCGGCATGTTGTGGCTTCCCTTCGTCGGCAAGATAAACAGCTATGCCATCAACCGGCGACGATGGAGCGATGACGATGAACAGTAAGCGCCTGATACGGGTCGTGTTGCTACTCGGCCTCGTTGCGGGTATCGGTTTCGCTGTTATCTATCGTGACCGTTTCGATGTGACTGCGCTGGAAGCGTGGATCGATGATGCCGGGGTACTGGCTCCCGTCGTGTTCATGCTCATCTACGCTATCGCCACGGTGTTGTTCCTGCCCGGCTCTGTCATCACACTCGCTGGCGGTGCATTGTTCGGGCCGGTATTCGGTACACTCTATAACCTGACCGGTGCGACACTCGGTGCGGCGCTGGCCTTTTTGATCTCGCGTTATCTGGCTTCCGACTGGGTATCCGCCAAAGCCGGAGGTAAGGTCAAACAACTCATCAACGGTGTCGAAGGTGAAGGCTGGCGTTTCGTCGCGTTCGTGCGACTGGTTCCCTTGTTCCCGTTCAATCTGCTCAACTACGCGCTGGGTCTGACCAGGATACGGTTCAGCCACTACCTGTTGGCGACATATCTGTTCATGTTACCCGGTGCTATTGCTTACACCTGGTTAGGCTATGCCGGACGTGAAGCTATCAGTGGTGGCGAAGGCCTGATACAGAAGATCATGATCGCACTGGCATTGCTCGCAGTCGTCGCATTTCTGCCACGGCTGATCGGCAATATGCGACGCGGACCGACGATCGACATCACCGAGCTCAAACAACGCCTGGACGAAAACAAGATATTACTACTCGATGTTCGCACAGCAGACGACTTCGTCGGTGAACAGGGCCATATCGAAAACGCACTCAACATCGCAGTCGAAGAACTGCCCGAGCGTATCAGCGAATTAACAGAACACATAGAACAACCTGTCGCTATCATTTGCAGAACCGACAGACGCTCCGCCAAAGCCGCACTGCAACTCACCGAACAGGGTTTTCATGATGTCCACGTCGTGCGTGGCGGCATGACCGAATGGATCAAGTCCGACCTGCCAGTGGTGCGCTAAGCCGTCTCGTTACCATACGATGTAATCAAAAACTCGACACCGGGTAACGCCTTACCTGTATCAAACAAGGAGCATTAGCCCGTGACAGATTGAGTCACCTGGTCTGTCATCAACTCGGCAGTAAACTTTCCGCCGGACATCGCTGTGATCACATCATCGTGCTTGTGCGCACCGGTGACGGTCAGCGTGTTATGTTTCAGATCGAACACCACATCTTCGACGCCTGCCAACGGCGTGATGAGGTTTTTTATCTTCAATATGCAGGCGCCGCACCCGGCACCACCCACTTTATAGACTGTTACATCAGACATGTTTTTTCCTGTTATTCTTTCTGTTGATTGTTAACGATTCATCCCGCACAACACGACAACTGACTCACATCTTTATCGAAGGTCTGCGCGGTGAGCTTGAGACCTTCGACCATGGTCAGATACGGGAACAACTGGTCAGCCAGATCGGTGATCGTCATATGATTACGTATTGCTAATGCCACTGCCTGGATGACCTCTCCCGCCTGATCGGCAAATATCTGACAGCCGACGATACGACCTGAGTCTTCCTCAGCGACCAGTTTGATAAAACCACGGGTATCCAGATTGGCGATCGCACGGGGGACATTTTCCAGATCGAGCCTGCGACTCTGTACATCCAGTCCCTGCGCACTTGCCTGTTGTTCGGTCAGGCCAACTGTTGCTACCTGAGGCGTGGTAAATACCACAGCCGGCATCGCTGTCAGGTCGAGCGTGACATCATCACCTGTCATATTACGTGCTGCACGAGTACCCGCCGCCGCTGCCACATACACATACTGCGGCTGGTCGGTGCAGTCACCGGCCGCATAGATGTTATCGACACTGGTACGCATGTGATCATCGATGACGATATTACCGGACGGGCTGGTACGCACACCGGCATTCTCGAGTGCCAGCGTGTCAGCATTCGAGATCCGACCGGTCGCTACCAGTAATTGATTACAATGCACCTCACCCTGAGCCGTTGTGACCTTAAAGTATTTACCGTCATGACTGATGGCGCTCGGTACGGTATTTAACCTGACCTGAATACCTTCACCTTCCAGCATCGTTTTCAGGTCGGCACCGATGTCGGCATCCTCTTTCGACAACAACGAACTGCGCGCCATCACCGTCACTTCAGAACCCAGATACCGAAACGCCTGTGCCAGCTCCAGTGCCACCACCGAACCACCGAGTACGACCAGATGCTCGGGAAGCGTTTCAGCTACCAATGCTTCAGTCGATGTCCAGTAGGGCGTGTCAGTCAGTCCGGCTATATCGGGAATCATCGGACGCGCCCCGACTGCCAGTAATATCCGGTCAGCCTGAATCTCTTTTTCACAGCCGTCCGCCAGTTTTACTATGAGCGTACCGGCATCTTTGAAACGTGCCATGCCTCGCACCAGATTGATACCGGGATTGGATTCGAGGATGCTTTCGTATTTGGCATACCGTAACTTTTCGACCCACTCCTGCTGTTGTCGCACCATGGCACTGCGATCGATCACCGGTTTGTTAAGCGGCAATCCCGCAAAACTATGCTGCCCCTGACTATGTGCGATATGCGCAGCACTGATCAAAATCTTGGATGGCACACAGCCGATATTCACACAGGTGCCACCGATGATATCAGCGCCTTCGATGATGGTTACCCGCGCACCCTGCTCAACTGCCTTGATGGCAGCCGCAAACGCACCGGACCCGGTGCCGACGATAACCACATGCAGAACGTCACCGCCTTTTTCCTGTACTGTGCCCGACCCGGTTTCAACGGTTGTATTTGCGCAACAATCAGACATGACCCGTCTCCAAGTTAGCCTTGTCCTGTGGCACTTCGCAACTCGAACACACCTTGCCCGGTGGTGAGACGATATCCCAGATCGACACCACCAACATCAGTGCGATACCGCCATACAACAGCCAGGTGCTCCAGTCGTACTGCCAGAGCGGGTACATGGTCAACAACACCATGGTGGGTCCGGTTATCCCTGCCAGTGTGCGATACCAGATCTTGTGCGACAAGAAAGAGAAAAGATTGGCCGCCAGTGCGATGCCCGCGAATACCGGCAACAGGGTATTGATGAACATACCTTCATAATGTGACAGAAAACCCAGCCCCAGCGATGCACCCAGTGAACCCAGCGCCGGAAAACAGGACGCACAACCCATCGCTGCTGTCAGCGAACCGACTGCACCTGTCTTATCAAAAATACTTAGAATTCTCATCGGCTTGACCCCCGTTTACTATGACTATGGCGGGAGCATAAACTCCGTACTATAGTACAGAGTCAAGCCGTAATCGTCAGTTCCCCGATGAGTCGTCCACCACCAGTGATTCGCTCGATAGCGAGGAGATGAGCGGACACGCCTGATTATCGGTATTCGACTGGCAACATTTGATGTGTTCAGTGAGTACTGCGGCCATATTGCTGAGGTCTTCGATCTTGGTGTTGATGACCGCCAGCTTCGACTCGGCGAGCTCGCGGGTCTGCTCACAGCGACCGTCCTCTAGCTCCAGCAGACGGGTGGTCTCATTCAGGCTGAAACCCAACGCTTTCGCCCGCTGGATGAAGCGGATGCGTTCGATGGTCGATTCGGGGTAGAGTCGGAAGCCCGCGTCCGGTTTGGGTGGCTCCTCGATCAGACCGATACGCTGATAATAACGTATGGTCTCGATATTCACCCCGGCCTCGCGGGCAGCAACACCGATCGTTCGTGGTTTCATCAGAGTACGCCTCCCCCAT
>WFUQ01000084.1 GCA_015484935.1 Gammaproteobacteria bacterium | reverse complement strand
CCGTAAATGAACGCGAATTCACGCTGATAAAACCTAAAAACAATTTTAGCCGCGAAGGACGCGAAACACGCAAAAGATCTTTTTTGTTTTTAACCCTTCGCGTTCTTCGCGGCTAATACTTGTTTGTCTTTGCGTTCATTCGCGTTCATTTGCGGACCAACGCCTTTTTCACGCGCTGCCAGTACGCCTCCATCTGCTCAAGCGTCAGGTCTGAAAATTGCTTCCCTTCTTGCTGCATCAGTTGTTCCATGGCAGTGAATCTTGTTATGAATTTATTGTTGGCATGTCGTAACGATTGCTCTGCATTGATATCCAGATGCATCGCCAGATTGACACACACGAACATCACATCACCGAACTCATCGAGTATCCTGTCAGCATTATCTTCTATACCGATCTCGTCTTTTAGCTCGCCCAGTTCTTCTTCCAGTTTATCGAACACTGGCCTGATATCCGGCCAGTCAAAACCTGTGCCTGCCGCACGTTTTTGAATCTTCTGCGACCAGCGCAGTGCGGGTAGTGCCGAGGTGATGCCGTCGAGCGCACTCACTTCCGGTTTCATGGTTTTGTTCTGGCGCTCTTTCTGTTTATGTTGTTCCCACTGCTGTTCCAGTTCATCCTTGTCTCTGGTGGTGACATCAGCGAAGACATGGGGGTGCCTGCGTATCAGCTTCCTGTCCAGATGATCGACTACATCTGCAAAATCAAATTCACCGGCTTCACTCGCCATCTGCGCATGAAAGATGATCTGAAACAGCAGGTCACCCAGCTCATCTTTCAGGTCATGCATATCTCCGCGTTCTATAGCATCGGCAACTTCATACGCCTCCTCGATGGTATACGGTGCCACGCTGGAAAAATCCTGTTCGATATCCCAGGGACAACCTGTTTCCGGTTGTCGTAATCGTCGCATGGTCTCTAACAGACTATTGATATCGTGCATGATTTTCACCTGTCCACAAAAAAGGCGAGCAACGCTCGCCTCGATAGTATGCAACATCCGGTCGAGTATCAGAAGGAGAAACGTACACCGATGTGCGCCTTGTCATCCAGCTTGTAATCGAAGCCGTTGTTCAGCTCCACTTCCAGATTTTTGTAACCGACATAGGCGCGCGCGCTGGGGGTCACTTCCAGTTCGAGCGCAACACGAAATTCTCTGACTCCGTTGAAGTCCGCCAGACTGACTACGTTCGGGGCGACAAACCCTTCGAACAGGATAGCTAACGGTGTGCTCGCCGGGAATACATAACGCACTCGACCGCCTATGGCGAGAGCGCCGCCATTATCGTTGGTGATGGTTTCCAGAAAACCCAGATACACTTTGGCACCGACCCCGAAATGCAGAGCACGGACGTCACCGGCACTGCTACCACTGACCAGGATGGAACCTGAGGTCAAGATGTCATCATTCTCATTGATGAACACACCAAAACCCATATCTGCACCGCCATAACCGAAACTGGACGACTCGGTCAGGTAGGAAAATTCTGCTGTCTTGCTGCTCAGGCGGAAATCCACGCCAGCGGCTTCGACACGCAAGGCCATAAAAAACAGCACTATAAAAACTGTGGTCAATCGTAACTTCATCAGCAAAAAACTCCTGCTCGTCATCTGAAAATTGTAGCCAAGCCCGTTATTCAGGGGCCGCACCGGAAAAACTGCGCGAATATTAACATGCAAGCCTGCCAGCAGTATAAGCACCCGGTCACACGCCTGACACGGGTTTGCAGTCTGTGACCACATTTGTACAGGCTGGTTCATTCGAGGCATTCAGACGTGATAAAGTTCGCCAGATTACGACTACCAAGACACGACTCTTGTGAATCAGACCAGAACCGATAAATCCCATGCTGTTGCCGCACTGGCACAGCATCTGCCAGCGCATTGCCTGCTCCATACTGCCGAAGAACTGGCGCCGTATGAGTGTGACGGGCTGTCTGCGTATCGCGCCACCCCCATGCTGGTCGCCCTGCCTGAAGACGTGGATCAGGTGAAAGCAGTATTGAAATATTGCCATCACAATCACGTCCCGGTAGTCGCCCGTGGCGCAGGTACCGGACTGTCCGGTGGCGCCCTGCCGCTCGAAGACGGCATCATCCTGAGTCTGGCAAAATTCAATCAGATTCTGTCCATCGATGCCGAAAATCGCTGCGCACGTGTGCAGCCGGGAGTGCGGAATCTGGCGATATCCGAAGCGGCCGCCAGTCATAATCTGTATTACGCACCGGATCCATCGTCGCAGATCGCCTGCTCGATAGGCGGCAATGTAGCGGAGAATGCCGGTGGCGTGCATTGCCTGAAATACGGTCTGACAGTACACAATATATTAAAACTCGAAGTGCTCACCATCGACGGCGAACAGCTCACCATCGGCTCGGATGCACTGGATACTCCCGGTTTTGACCTGCTGGCGCTGATGACCGGTTCGGAAGGTCTGCTCGGTATCATCATCGAAATCACAGTGAAACTGCTGGTGAGGCCGGCTTCCGCCAAAGTCATCCTGGCAGCATTCGACGATGTCGCACAGGCAGGACAGGCAGTCAGCGATGTCATCGCCAGCGGCATCATCCCGGCCGGTCTGGAACTGATGGACAACGGCAGCATCTGCGCCTCGGATGATTTCGTCAATGCCGGCTACCCCCGCGATGCGGCCGCGATATTGCTGTGCGAAGTCGATGGCAACGAACAGGAGGTGAGCGATGAGCTTGCCAAAGCGCAGGCGGTACTGAAATCATCCGGCGCCACCGAGATACGCATCGCCCGCGACGAACAGGAACGCATGCGCTTCTGGGCGGGTCGCAAAGCCGCCTTCCCGGCAGTCGGCCGATTGGCACCGGATTATTATTGTATGGACGGCACC
>WFUQ01000083.1 GCA_015484935.1 Gammaproteobacteria bacterium | reverse complement strand
CGGTGAAGGTTTCGGTGCGGAAGTCAAACGTCGCATCATGGTCGGGGCTTATGCCTTGTCGGCAGGTTACTACGATGCGTATTATCTGAAGGCGCAACAATGTCGTCACCTTATCGCGGATGATTTCAAACAGGCGTTCGAAAAAGTCGATGTCATCATGGGGCCGACTTCACCGGATACGGCTTTCAACATCGGTGAAAAACTCGATGACCCGATCTCCATGTACCTGTCTGACATCTACACCATCGCAGTGAACCTTGCAGGTCTGCCCGGTATGTCGATACCCGCAGGATTTGCTGATGGTAAACCGGTCGGTCTGCAGATAATCGGTAATGCGTTCGAAGAGAGTCGTCTGTTGAATGTGGCGCACCAGTACCAGCAGGTCACTGACTGGCATAAACAGATACCCGAATCATTTCTTTAGCCATAAGCTTGCAGAGAACAGAGAGTGATGATCAATTATTTAGATAGAAGTGTTTCCCTCAGTGACCTCCGCGTCTCTGCGGTGAAGAGGTTTGAGCTATGAGCTGGGAAGTCGTCATCGGACTGGAGATACACGCGCAACTGGCGACGAAGTCCAAAATCTTTTCCGGAGCCAGTACCGCCTACGGTGCAGAACCCAATACCCAGGCATGCGAAGTCGATATCGCATTGCCGGGCGTGCTACCAGTGCTGAATAAAGAAGCGGTGCACATGGCAGCAAAATTCGGTCTGGCTATCGACGCGGAAGTCGCGCACCGTTCAGTGTTCGCGCGCAAGAATTATTTCTATCCCGATCTGCCCAAGGGCTATCAGATATCCCAGATGGAATTGCCTATCGTCGGCATGGGACATCTCGATATCGAAACCGAAGACGGCGAGAGCAAACGTATCGGCGTCACCCGGGCACATCTCGAAGAAGATGCCGGTAAATCATTGCACGAAGATTATGCCGGTATGACCGGCATCGACCTGAATCGTGCCGGTACGCCGCTGCTGGAGATCGTATCCGAACCCGACATGCGTTCGGCCAAAGAAGCTGTCGCCTACATGCGCAAGATACATTCTATCGTCACCTATCTCGGTATCTGTGACGGTAACATGCAGGAAGGTTCGTTCCGCTGCGATGCCAATGTCTCGGTTCGCCCGACAGGTCAGGAAGAGTTCGGTACACGCGCCGAACTGAAGAACATCAACTCGTTCCGTTTCGTCGAGCGTGCCATCAACATCGAAGTCGAACGTCAGATCGACCTGATCGAAGACGGCGGCACCGTGGTGCAGGAGACGCGATTGTATGACGCGGACAAAAACGAGACCCGCTCCATGCGTAGCAAGGAAGAAGCGAATGATTACCGTTACTTCCCGGACCCGGACCTGTTACCGGTTATCATCGATCAGGCCTATCTCGATGAAGTCAGAAAAGAATTACCGGAATTACCCGACGAGAAAAAACAGCGTTATGTCGATAGTTACGGTCTGTCGGCATACGATGCCGGTGTATTGACTGCATCGCGTGAGCTGGCGAGCTTCTTCGAGACCGTGGCAGAGAAGACCGGCGATGCCAAACTATCATCGAACTGGGTGAGTGGTGAGTTAGCGGCAAAATTGAACAAGGAAGAAAGATCGATAAGCGATAGTCAGGTAAGTGCGGATGACTTTGCCGTGCTGTTGATGCGTATCAAGGATAACACTATCTCCGGCAAGATCGCCAAGGATGTACTCGAAGCCATGTGGAATGGCGAAGGTGATGCGGATAGTGTCATCGAAAGTAAAGGCTTGAAGCAGATATCCGATTCGGGTGCGATAGAAGCCATGGTCGATGAAGTGATCGCCAATAATCAGGGGCAGTTCGAAGAGCTCAAGGGTGGTAAGGACAAGCTGATGGGATTCTTCGTCGGTCAGGTGATGAAAGCATCAAAAGGCAAGGCTAACCCGGCGCAGGTCAACGAGATCATGCGTAAAAAACTTGATAGTTAGAGATTATGAACGAGAACGAATTCTACGAAGCGGCTGAACAGACACTGGAACAGATACAGGATGCGATCGACGATTCCGGTGCCGATATCGATTACGATGAAGTCGGCGGCATCCTGACGCTGGAATTCGAAGACGGCAGCAAGATCATCTTCAGCAAGCAACCGCCGTTGAAACAGCTGTGGATGGCAGCGAAATCAGGTGGTTTCCACTTCGACTACGAACCGCAGGACGAACGATGGGTGTGCGACAGTGGTGATCATGAAGAACTGTTCGCCATGCTCAGCCGACTCGCCACTGAGCAGGCTGGCGAAGCGATCGTACTGTCAGCATCCTGATCGTCTGCACCGGTGATGGTGTGCCGTCAGGGTTTGATGTAATGGTAGCCAGCTTCCTGTAGTTGTAGTATCCGCAGTGTGCCGGTCGGTACGCGGGTGACACCTGAGATGATCTCAGGTTCCTTGCCGTGTTTCTTTGCGATCGCCTTCAATGTGCCTTCACAGACACTGAACTTCACCCCGTATTTGTTCTGCAATTCAGTGACCCGTTTAGTCGTCCAGTTATCGGTCCTCAATAGTTTTATACCCGGACCGTAAGTGACGATCTCGACATCGACATTATTGCGCCCCAGTTGCGTTTTAAGATTTTTAGCGCCCAACAGCGCCATCTTGTAACTGAGGTCGGATTTGGAATTGACCTGGATCATCATCTTGTGTTCTGCCGCGCCGGACAGAGCAGGCAGCAAGAACAACAGTGTCACGATAGCGGTGATGTTTTTTAAAATCATGTGCATATCCCTCTGGTATTGATTTTATGGAAGTCGAACGGTATCAGGTCAATCGCACTCTGGTTCCGCTTCTTCGGTGCTCTGCTGGTTGTTCTGTGGTGTCTCATCTGCATAGATATATGCTGACGAGAAAATGGCGGCTGTCAGTAATGCTGTATGGAAAATAGTTTTGATAAGTCTCGATAATGCAGGTTTCATCCTGATCTCCCGTTGTTCTGTGTGCTTGATACATATGATATGTGACGGTCAGTGCACGCTCCGTAATAATCCGCACATTTGGTCAGATGTGTTCTGACTTCGTATGGGACCGTTATGCCTTAACGTATCGACCGGTGGTGATGTTCCTTAAGTGTACATGTATTTTTTATCGAGCAGGGTAACGGTCGAAATCCTGCATGACTGATCGCCACAGGTTGAAGTCTGCATCATCGAGCTTGTCGTACCAATAACGTGCACGGTCGGCTTTGCTGCTGTGTGTCTGCTGATAGAGA
>WFUQ01000082.1 GCA_015484935.1 Gammaproteobacteria bacterium | reverse complement strand
TGTCGAAATGGCTGGAACATGATGATGCCTGGCGTATCAGTGTCGATAACAGCCGCGATGCGGAGATCGAACCGGCGGCACACGCTACCGGTACGACTGTCGAGGTGCGTGATCTGTTCTTCAATATTCCCGCTCGCCGAAAATTTTTACGTACAGAGAAGACCGAGTTCAACCATCTGGATGATGTGATCAAACGCATCGCGCTGAGTCGCTTCGATGTCGAGGTTAGCCTGCGACACAATCAGCGTGTGGTGCGGCAGTTGAAGGTGGCGAGTGATCGCAAGCAGCAGGAGAAACGGCTGGCGGATGTGTGTGGCGATGCGTTTATCGAGCAGGCTATCTACACGGATTTTACTATCGATGGGCTGCGCCTGTGGGGCTGGTTGGCGTTGCCGACTTATTCGCGTTCGCAGGCGGACATGCAGTATTTTTATGTGAACGGTCGTATGGTGCGTGACAAGGTGGTGACGCATGCGGTGCGGCAGGCGTATCGCGATGTGCTGTTTCACGGGCGGCATCCTGCTTATGTGTTGTTTCTGGAGATGGACCCTGCCAGTGTCGATGTGAATGCGCACCCGGGCAAACATGAGGTACGTTTCAGGCAGAGTCGCGGGGTGCATGATTTTCTGTTCCGTGCGATACACAAATCGTTGGCGGAAGTGAATCAGGGGGATGAGGCCGCGCATGCGATGCAGCATTTCTCGGGACAGGGTGACTCAGGACAGAACTCGCAACAGACTCCGACAGCAACGGTTTCGAATTTCGTTCCACAACAACGCCCGATGTCACTGAATGTCGCCGAGCAGAGTAAAGCTTATCAGGCGTTCATGACACCAGCGCAGTCATCCGTATCATCGCTTGCACTGGATGAGCATGCTGACACAGAGATTCCCCCGCTGGGTTTTGCGCTGGCGCAGTTGCAGGGTATCTATGTGCTGGCGCAGAATGCGCAGGGGCTGATCATCGTCGATATGCATGCGGCGCACGAACGCATCACTTATGAAAAGCTGAAACAGTCTTACGATGAGCAACAGATTCAGACCCAGCCGATACTGGTGCCCCTGAGTATATCGGTGAGCGAGAAGGAGGCGGACTTCGCAGAGAGCAATCAAGCCATGTTCAAACAACTGGGGTTTCGGGTAGACCGCACCGGACCGCAGACACTCAAGTTACGTGAGGTACCGGTGGTGCTGGCGAACAGTGATGTGGAGACGCTGCTGCGCGATGTGTTGTCCGATCTGATTCAGCACGGCAACAGCGAACGTATCCGCGATGAGCGGAATGAGATACTGTCTACTATGGCATGCCACGGTTCGGTACGCGCCAACCGGGTGCTGACCGTGCCGGAGATGAATGCCTTGTTGCGCGATATGGAAGCCACTGAACGCAGTGGTCAATGCAACCACGGCAGACCGACCTGGATACAGCTGAGTATCGACGAGCTGGACAAGATGTTCATGCGCGGCAGGTAGACACCGTGATGCTTGGTTACACTCTATATACTCTTTCTTTTCGCTAGCGTTCATATCGGCTATGTCTCTCATCGTACAGTCAGCACCTTTGGCTGATGCCCCCACCGCGATCTGCATCATGGGGCCGACCGCCACCGGCAAGACCGAGCTGGCGATGGCATTGTGCGATGAGCTACCCTGCGACATCATCAGCGTGGATTCCGCCATGGTGTACAAGGAGCTGGCTATCGGCAGTGCCAAACCCTCTGCTGCGGAATTAGCGCGCGCGCCGCACCGGCTCATCGACCGGGTGAGTGTCAGCGAGGCCTACTCGGTGGGACGGTTCCGTGAAGAAGCACTGCACGAGATGCAGCAGTCCAGCAGCCAGAACAGGCTACCACTGTTGGTTGGCGGCGCCATGATGTATTTCAATGCTTTGCAGAAAGGCATCGCCAAGCTGCCGGAAGCCGATGAACGTATCCGTGAGCGACTGGATGCCGAGGCAGCCGAGCAGGGCTGGCAGGCTCTGCACGACCGGCTGGCACAGATCGATCCGGTGGCGGCGGCGCGTATCCACCCCAACGACCCGCAGCGGTTACAGCGTGCGCTGGAAGTCTATGAGATAAGCGGCAAAACCCTCACGGCACACTGGCAGGAGCAGGCGCAGCAGAGCTTGCCTTATCATCTGGTGAAGATTGCGCTGGTGCCGCCGGATCGGGTCGAGTTGCGCAAACGTATCGCTGAACGGTTTGATGCCATGCTGGTCGCCGGGCTGGTAGACGAGGTGCGTAGCCTGTATGAACGTCGGGATTGCCATGCCGATCTGCCGGCGATACGGGCTGTAGGCTATCGTCAGGTGTGGCAGTATCTGGCGGGGGAATTCGATTATGAGACCATGCGTGAGAAGGCGATCATCGCCACTGCGCAACTGGCGAAGCGGCAGATGACATGGTTACGTAGCGAGCAGGAATGTAATATTATCGACCCGGCAGAACTCGATACGCCGAAATTACTGAAAAATCTCAGATTTTTACTATTATAGAGGTTGCGTGCTGTTGCAGCTTGCAGGAGATTACCCGTAAAACGACCCATAGATGTCGTACCGGGATGTAGTGCCGAACTATCCTGCGACAGCGGCTCCAAACATAACAAAAATTAAAATCGGGAGCGAAATCATGTCTAAAGGGCATCACTTACAGGATCCTTATCTCAATGCTTTGCGCAGAGAGCGCGTGCCGGTGGCTATCTATCTGGTCAATGGCATCAAGTTACAGGGGCAGATCGAATCGTTTGACCAGTTTGCTGTGCTGCTGAAAAATACCGTTACGCAGATGGTGTACAAACATGCTATCTCGACGGTGGTGCCATCCCGGCAGATAAAATGGTCTGAGAATGACGACAGCGCTAACGGCAATGGTTGATAGTTTGCATTAGCGTATTCCCGTATAATGCTCACCAGATGAGCAATACGACAGACACCCGACGGTCGCTCTCTGCGACCGTTTTTTATGTGCAGAACAAACTTCCTGACAGATTGCAAGCCCGCGATAACAGGCTGGCGGTAACGCCGTATGTTTGAACGCCCCCAATCCGGTGAACGGGCATTGCTGGTGCACATGGATGTCAGTGACGAGAACCACCGCGAAGATATCTCCGAATTTGAAGAACTGGCTGCTTCGGCAGGGGCAGAAGTGCTGGGTATCGTCACCACCAGTCGCAAGAAGCCGGAGCCGAAATATTTTGTCGGTATCGGCAAGGCGCAAGAGATAAAAGACCGGGTGGTGTCCGATGAGGTGCAACTGGTGTTGTTCAACCACGCGCTCAGTCCTTCGCAGGAACGTAATCTGGAAGCCTTTCTGGAATGTCGGGTGCTGGACCGGACCGGTCTGATACTCGACATCTTCGCTCAACGCGCCCGTTCGTTCGAAGGTAAATTACAGGTCGAGCTGGCACAGTTGAAACATCTTTCTACCCGGTTGGTGCGAGGCTGGACCCATCTGGAAAGGCAGAAGGGCGGTATCGGTCTGCGTGGCCCGGGTGAGACCCAGCTGGAAACTGACCGGCGCTTGCTGGGCTTACGTATTCGACAGATCAACAAACGTCTGCAGAAAGTGCGGCAACAACGCGCACAGGGCAGGCAATCGCGATTGAAAGCCGAGATACCCACGGTGTCGCTGGTGGGCTATACCAATGCCGGTAAATCGACACTCTTTAATATATTGGCGGGGGATGATGTGTATGTGCAAGACCAGTTGTTCGCCACCCTCGACCCGACCCTGCGCAAGATAAAACCCAGTGATGATATCGAAGTGATACTGGCTGATACGGTCGGATTCATCCGCCATCTACCGCATGATCTGGTAGTGGCGTTTCAATCGACTCTGCAGGAAACCGCGGAAGCACAACTGTTGCTGCATGTGATCGATTCATCCAGCGATAAACGTGAGAGCAACATCGAGGAAGTCGATTCGGTGTTGGCACAGATCGAGGCTGATGAAGTGCCCCTGATCCAGGTGATGAACAAGATCGACATAAACGGCAAGTCGCCCGGTATCGAATATTTCGACGATGGCACGGTCAGGCGAATATGGTTGTCTGCACAAAGTGGCGAAGGCGTGGAACTGCTCAAGCAGGTACTGGTCGATAACTTCCGGAACGAGATGGTCTCTGCCGAGCTGGTGCTGGAGCCGTCACAGGCGAAGATCCGGGCGAGGCTGTTCGAGTTGGGGGCGGTGAAAGACGAGCAGATTGATGATGCCGGTCGCTTCACTCTGATGATCCACATCGCAAAAAGGGAATTAAACAAGCTGGCGCAACAGGAATCACTGCCTGCGCTGAATGAGCTGTAGTGTCACTGACAAGTATATCGGTGAGCACGTAATCAGCAAAAACTGCATGTAATACAACGATATGGCAGTCAACATCCTGCACTGTTGCGGTCGTTTTCCACGACTGATTTTTTCTGACCATGTTTAAATAGGTAATCTGCTTGCGGGGCGTGAATAAGCCCCCTAAAATGCGGATGTTTTTTTGACTAATATTCTGCTTGCGCACTATTCATGCGCGGCTGGATGACTGGAGTAACTATGGCCTGGAATGAACCCGGCAACGGCGGAAAAGACCCCTGGAACAGCGGCGGTAATCGCGGCAACAACCAGGGACCACCTGATCTGGACGAAATCGTAAAAAATCTGCAGAAGAAATTCGGCAGCCTGTTCGGTGGTAACGGCGGCGGCAGTGGCAGCGGTCGAGGCTCGTCCATGCCCGCAGGGCCGGGCGGTCTGGGTGTTGGCCTGATAGCAGGGCTGATACTCGCAGTCTGGGCAGCGACCGGCTTCTACAAGATCGAAGAAGCTGAAGTCGGTGTGGTGTTACGCTTCGGTGAACACGTCGATACTACCCAACGTGGTCTGCACTGGCATCTGCCTGTCCCTATCGAACGCGTCGAGAAGGTCAACATCGCTGAACGTCGTCAGGTGCCATTCAAGGCGACGGTGCTGACGCAGGATGAGAACATCATCGACCTGCAGGGTACATTGCAGTACCAGATCGTGGATGCAGAGAAATATCTGTTCGATGTGAGATTTCCGGAGACTTCTCTGAGTCAGGCTATCGAGAGTGCGTTGCGACTGACCGTGGGTCAGAGCAAGATGGATTACATCATCACCGAAGGTCGTGATGAGATCGCCTATCGCATCAAAAATACGGTGCAGGGGATCGTCGATCAATACGGTACTGGTTTGTCCGTACTCGAAGTGAACATACAGGGTGTGAATCCGCCGCAGCCGGTAAGACAGGCATTCCAGGATGTGATTCAGGCACGAGAAGACAAAGAGCGTCTCATCAATGAAGCCGAAGCCTACCGCAACGAAGTAGTACCAAAAGCACGTGGTGCTGCTGCCCGTCTGCGTGAAGAAGCCGATGCCTACAAGCAGGAAGTCGTAGCGCGCGCAGAAGGTGAAGCCGACCGCTTCAAGAAGATACTCAAAGAGTACAAGAAAGCGCCGAGCGTGACACGTGATCGTCTGTACATCGATATGATGGAGTCTGTTCTGGGTAACAGCTCCAAGATACTGCTCGATGTCGAAGGCGGTAATAACCTGCTGTATCTGCCGCTCGACAAGTTGATGCAACATGACGGTTCGTCTATCGGCGGGAAGACGTCGATGCCTGACAGTCTGCGTCAGTTACAGCAACGTGTTCCGAACCGAGCGACGAAACCGACTACACGTAGCAATCTACGTGTGAGGGAGACACGATAATGGCTAACATATTAAAAATCGGTTTACCGGTCAGTCTATTGCTTGTCTGGATGTTGTTTACCTTTACGGTAGATGAGAGACAGAAAGTCCTGTTGTTGAAATTCGGTGAGATCGTCCGTTCGGACTACGAGCCGGGTCTGCACTGGAAGATTCCCGTGTTGCACAACGTGCGCAAGTTCGACAATCGTATCCTCACTATCGATGCGCGTCCCAGCAGCTTCTTCACCGGTGAGCAGAAAGACCTGATCGTCGATTCCTACGTCAAATGGCGTATCGCTGATGTGGTGGAATATTACAAGGCGACAGCCGGTGATGAACGCCGCGCCGGTGATCTGTTGTATCAGGTCATCAACAACGGTCTGCGCGATGAGTTCGGTAAGCGCACTATCCAGGAAGTGGTCGCAGGTGACCGAAAAGAGATCATGGGTATCATGACCGAGCTGGCATCGAAGAAAGCCGAGACGCTGGGTATCGAAGTGATCGACGTGCGTATCAAGAAGATCGAATACCCGCCACAGGTGAGTGAGTCGGTCTATAACAGGATGCGCACTGGTCGTGAACGTGTCGCTCGTGATATCCGCTCCAAGGGTGCGGAAGCAGCTGAACGTATCAGTGCGGATGCCGACCGTCAGAGCAGTGTGGTGCTGGCTGAAGCCTTCCGTGATTCCGAGATCGTCCGCGGTGAAGGCGATGCGACTGCCAGTGATATCTACGCCAAAGCGTATGGCAAAGACAGGGAGTTCTACAAGTTTTACCGTAGTATCAATGCCTATACCAAAAACTTCTCCAGTCGCGAAGATGTCATCCTGCTGAAACCTGATTCTGAATATTTCCGTTACTTCAACAAGTCAGGCGGTAAGTAGTGGCATGATGCCACGTTGTAGACAGACGACGTTCTAGTTTTCGATGGATGATTTTATCGCAGCCATTGCTCTGGTACTGGTGTTTGAGGGCATCATGCCTTTCATCAGTCCGCATGGCTGGCGAAGTGCGATGGAACAGGCGGGTCGTCTGCCGGATAAAACATTACGTATCATCGGTTTTTGCAGCATGCTCGCCGGTGTCTTAATCCTGTTCATGAGTCGATAGTCAATGTCAGCTAACAATCACTGGGTTTTACCGCAAGGCATAGAAGAAGCGCTGCCTGAACAGGCAGCGTTACTCGAATCGACTCGTCGTGAATTACTCGATATGTATCGTTGCCGGGGCTATGAGCTGGTGATGCCACCCTTCGTCGAACATATCGAATCCTTGCTCACCGGCGCGGGACACGATCTCGATCTGCAGACCTTCAAACTGGTCGATCAGATAACAGGTCGGACACTCGGCGTGCGAGCCGATATGACACCGCAGGTAGCACGCATCGATGCGCATCAGTTGAACCGCGATGTGCCGACCCGCTTATGTTACATCGGTACAGTATTACGCACACGTGCAGACAGTTTTGGTGGTTCGCGCAGTCCGTTACAGGTCGGTGCTGAATTGTATGGTCACTCCGGTGTCGAGTCCGATGTCGAGATACTGGGCTTGATGATGAGCACGCTCGACCTGGTCGGTGTTAACGATGTCTACATCGATCTTGGTAATGTCGATATCTTCAGGGGACTGGCGAAACAGGCGGGTTTGACTGCTGAGCAGGAGGCCGAACTGTTCGGCCTGTTGCAGAAAAAAGCCGTACCGGAGATAGAAGCGATGCTACAGTCGCTGGATATCGGCGAAACGGACAAGAATATGCTGGCTGCGCTGGCAGGTCTGAATGGCGGTGATGATGTCATCGCGAGCGCAAGACAGCAGCTGTCATCTGCCGGTGCCGAGGTACTGGCGGCGATAGATTATCTGGAACAGGTCGCCAGCAAGACCAGAGCGAGCTACGGTGAAGTGAATCTGCATTTCGATCTGGCGGAGTTGTCTGGTTATCATTACCAGACCGGCATGGTGTTCGCCGCGTTCGTACAGCGATCCGGTCAGGCGATCGCACGCGGTGGTCGTTATGATGCTATCGGAGAAGTTTTCGGTCGTGCACGAGCTGCTACCGGTTTCAGTACCGACCTGAAAAATCTGATGCAGTTTTCTGACCGCAGTCACACTGTCGCCGACAAGGTGTTCGCACCGGCGAGTGACGATGCGCAACTGCGCAGCAAGATAGATGAATTACGTCAGCAGGGCGTGATCGTGGTCGAACAGTTATCCGGTCAGACCGCAAGCGCGAGTGACATGGGCTGTAGTCGCTCACTGGAACTGGCAGATGGCACATGGGTGGTCCGTTAGTTGTTGAGCACGGGCGACGGTAAACATTGAATCAATCCTAACTAATCAAATATCAATAACAGGTTTTAATCATGGCAAAGAATGTTGTCGTACTCGGCAGCCAATGGGGCGACGAGGGTAAAGGTAAGGTAGTCGATCTGCTGACAGATCGTGCTGCTGCAGTGGTACGTTTTCAGGGTGGCCATAATGCCGGGCATACGCTGGTCATCGGTGAAGAAAAAACCGTACTGCATCTGATCCCGTCCGGTATCCTGCGTGAGAACGTCATGTGTCTGATAGGCAACGGCGTGGTGCTATCACCGGCGGCATTGTTCGAAGAACTGGAGATGCTGGAAGCGCGTGGCGTGCCAGCGGCCGAGCGTCTGCGTGTATCAGAAGCCTGCCCGTTGATATTGCCGTATCACATCGCACTGGATCAGGCGCGTGAGATCGCCCGCGGCAAAGCGGCTATCGGCACGACCGGCCGTGGTATCGGTCCGGCTTATGAAGACAAGGTGTCACGTCGCGGTATCCGACTGGGAGATCTGTTCGATGAGACCAAATTTGCCGAGAAACTGAAGACCGTGATGGATTATCACAACTTCAGCCTGAAACACTTCTTCAAGCAGGATGAAGTGGACTACCAGCAGGTGCTGGATGAGACACTGGGCTACCGTGAAAAACTTCTCGCACTGGTCGACGACATTCCCGGCATGCTGGTGAATTATCGCCAGCAGGGTCACAACATCATGTTCGAAGGTGCGCAGGGCACATTGCTGGATATCGATCAGGGAACCTATCCCTTCGTGACCTCATCGAATACCACGGCTGGCGGTGCCTGTACCGGTAGTGGCATCGGCCCCGGTGATCTGGATTATATTCTGGGTATCACCAAAGCCTATACCACCCGTGTGGGGGCAGGTCCGTTCCCGACCGAATTGTTCGACGAGGTAGGTAATCACCTGGGTACCAAAGGCCACGAATTCGGTGCGACGACCGGCCGTAGCCGCCGCTGTGGCTGGTTCGATGGTGTCGCGCTGCGTCGTGCGGCGCATATCAACAGCCTCACCGGCCTGTGTATCACCAAGCTGGATGTGCTGGACGGCCTGAAAACCATCAAATTGTGTACTTCTTATGAATATCAGGGCAAATCGCTGGAATTACCGCCACTGGGCGCAGATGCCATCGAGCAGTGCGTGCCCGTCTATGAGGAGATGCCGGGTTGGGATGAGACCACAGAAGGCGTAAAAGACTACGATTCCCTGCCAGAGAATGCCAAAGCCTATCTCCGACGGATGGAAGAAATCGTCGGCGTACCGGTCGATATCGTGTCTACAGGCCCGGAACGTGACGAAACCATCATTTTAAACCATCCGTTCGGCTGATAGCTGGGCTATAATTTGTCCAATATGACCAAATATGGATATACTGTCACCAACGGATAGACTGAAACCTTGAGTGGTCCCGGGATTATGTTCAAATTTATTGCCTCAATTAGCTTGTTGCTACTACCTGTCTGGGCAGTGGCAGATCACTTGGGAAATGATTCCTATGCTTCAGCTGAAGCACTCGATGCCGTGCCAATT